>NZ_JBGQOI010000008.1:0-235526 GCF_052113765.1 Pseudomonas sp. W22_MBD1_FP4
CGGGAGCCGGATTTGAACCGACGACCTTCGGGTTATGAGCCCGACGAGCTACCAGACTGCTCCATCCCGCGTCTGTGGGCGGCATTCTACAGCCAAGCGGCGAGGTGTCAACCGTTAATCAACCGATGGTGCAAATAAGTGTGAATTAACCGCCCGTGCAACCTAAGTTCTCGATTGAGAAGGCTTTTTGTGGTGAGCAGGCTTGCTCCGCGTTGGGCGCGAAGCGTTCGTAATGAAGTGCACGCGATCCAGGTTTGAAAAACACACGCGCACAAAAAAGGCCACTCTTTCGAGTAGCCTTTTTTGATGTTTGGTTGCGGGAGCCGGATTTGAACCGACGACCTTCGGGTTATGAGCCCGACGAGCTACCAGACTGCTCCATCCCGCGTCTGTGTGTCGGCATTCTACAGAGGATCACGAGTGTGTCAACCTGTGAGTTGAAGAAAAGCGCTTGTGCTTCAATCGGTTAGCTCTCCAGAAAGCCTTGTAGGGGCCGCGCGAGCCAGGCGGGCCAAGGGTTTCGGCTCTATCGGGATGCTGTTTTCGATTGAAAAAATAAATCCATTTGTGAAATTTCCTACCGCTTAGGCAGAAGATTCAAACTACTGGTGCTATATACAGGTGCGAGTGCGATACTGCCCACCCGTAGGATTTCACCCCTCTATATATGACGCAGCGCAAAATCATCCACGTCGACTGTGATTGCTTCTACGCCGCTATCGAGATGCGCGATAACCCGAGCCTGGCGCAAAAGCCTCTGGCTGTGGGTGGCTCGGCGGACCGAAGGGGCGTGATCGCTACGTGCAATTACGAAGCGCGGGCGTACGGGGTGCGCTCAGCCATGTCGTCGCGCCATGCCTTGAAGCTTTGCCCGGACCTGACCATCGTCAAGCCGCGCATGGATGCTTATAAAGAAGCGTCGAAGGAAATTCAGACGATCTTTCGCGACTACACCGACTTGATTGAGCCATTGTCCTTGGATGAAGCCTACTTGGACGTCTCGGACAGCCCGCATTTTGGCGGCAGTGCCACGCGTATTGCCCAAGACATTCGTCGGCGGGTCTCCAACCAATTGCACATCACCGTATCCGCCGGCGTGGCCCCGAATAAATTCCTGGCCAAGATCGCCAGCGACTGGAAAAAGCCCAACGGCCTGTTTGTGATCACCCCGGACCAGGTCGAAGACTTTGTCTCGCAGTTACGCGTGAGCAAGTTGCACGGCGTCGGCAAGGTCACGGCCGACAAGCTGGCTCGTTTGGGTATTGAAGACTGCCTGCAACTGCGCGAGTGGAGCAAACTGGCGTTGGTACGGGAATTCGGTAGTTTTGGCGAGCGACTCTGGAACCTGGCTCGTGGGATCGATGAACGCGCAGTGCAGAACGACAACCGTCGGCAATCGATCAGTGTGGAAAATACCTACGACGTGGACCTGCCGGATCTCTCAAGCTGCCTGGAAAAACTCCCTGAACTGATGGAGACGCTGGCCGGGCGCATGGCGCGCATCGACAGCAGTTACCGTGCGGGCAAACCGTTCGTTAAGGTGAAGTTTCACGACTTTACCCAGACCACCTTGGAGCAGGCGGGGGCAGGGCGGGATCTGGAGAGTTATCAACAGCTGATGACCCAGGCGTTTAATCGTGGTGATAAACCGGTGCGATTGTTGGGTATTGGCGTGCGGTTGCTGGACCTAAGCGGCGGCCACGAACAGTTAGAGTTCTCTTGGTAGAAACCGGGAAACAAAATGTGGGAGGGGGCTTGCTCCCGATAGCGGTGGGTCAGCTACGTATAAGCTGACTGATGCACCGCAATCGGGAGCAAGCCCCCTCCCACATTTGGATCTACAGTGTTTTCGAAGTCTCAGCGTGCTCCGGGATCTGCGACTAACCGCCCCGCGTCTTTGGTCAGCGCCTGCAGGAATTCCTGCTGTAGCTCCGGATCATTTCGGGTCAGCTCAATCAGGCTTTGTTCCAGTTCACTGGCTTCTTCTTCCAAGCCCAGCTCCGACAGACGCTTGACCCGGTGCACCCATTGGCTGACTTCGTCGTCTTCCAGGTCGTCGTAGATCAGGCCGTGGGCTTCCAGCAACTTGCCGCGCAAGGTACTGCTGATTGCCAGGGTCGAGTCCGAATGTACGTCGTCCTGGCCATCTTCCACGCTGATCTTCAGCGTCGTGATGCGATTCAGGTCTTGCTCGGCAAACGGGCTGTCCAACAGGTTCAGGCGCAGGACGCCGTTGCGGTCGGTGGTCAGCTCGTGGATCTTTTTGCCGGCGGTGACCTGCACCGGTCGTTCGCTCCAGGGCAGGCTTGAATACTCCACGCGCTTGTCACGCTGGACTTCATCGATACCTGCCAGATTCTGTTGCGCCCGGCCGTGGGATTGCACGTTCATGAACGGGTTGAGACCGTCCACGCCGTAAGTCAGCCAGTCGTGGGTCATGCTGGTAGGCAGGTTGCCGAGGGCGAAGATATTCGCCACGTTGGCACCCGCGCCCGCCACCAATGCCACCGCACCCAGGGGCAACTCATAGAGTTTGCGCCAGGGCTGGTAAGGCGTGTAACGGTCGTAGCGACGGGTGACTTCGAATTCGGTGACCTCGAAAGTCTTCTGCTCGTGAATGCGAACCCGGCGTTGCGGCAGTTCCAGCACTTTGGGATCGCCTACATCGATCTGCAGACTGTGGTCGAGCAACTTACGCTCGACCCGCTCCTCGTGCTCACTGCGTTGCGACATCTGGTTGGCGCAGCCGCTGACCAGCAGGGCGCCGCACAAGGCGGCACCCCCCAGGGCTCTGGTGTTTCGCTTGAACATGACTTCTCTTGATCTGGTTTTCAGCGACGAATACGCGCCTGAAGGAAAGACAGCACGTCAGCCACCGGCAATGGTTGGGCTTCGGCTTCGGTCCGGCTCTTGTATTCCAGATTGCCATCGGCCAGGCCGCGGTCGCTGACCACGATCCGGTGCGGGATGCCAATCAGTTCCATGTCGGCGAACTTGATGCCCGGGCTGGTTTTCTTGTCCCGGTCATCGAGCAGCACTTCAAAACCGGCGGCCGTCAGTTCGGCATACAGTTTGTCGGTGGCTTCGCGTACTTGCTCGGTTTCGTAACGCAGCGGTACCAGGGCGATCTGGAACGGCGCCAGTGTGTCGCTCCAGATGATGCCTTTCTCATCGTTGTTCTGCTCGATGGCAGCAGCAACCACGCGGGATACGCCAATGCCGTAGCAACCCATGTCCAGGGTGATCGGCTTGCCGTTCTCGCCCAGCACTTCGCACTTCATCGCCTTGCTGTACTTGTTGCCCAGCTGGAAGATGTGCCCGACTTCGATGCCGCGCTTGATTTCCAGGGTGCCCTTGCCATCCGGGCTTGGGTCGCCGGCGACGACGTTGCGCAGGTCCGCTACGGTCGGAACTGGCAGGTCACGTTCCCAGTTCACGCCGAAATAGTGCTTATCGTCGATGTTCGCGCCGATACCGAAGTCGCTCATCAACTCTACCGAACGGTCGATGATGATCGGCAGTGGCAGGTTCAGTGGGCCGAGGGAACCGGCGCCGGCGCCAATGGCGTTGCGCAGTTCGTCGTCGGTGGCCATGACCAGCGGGCTGGCCACGCCAGGCTGTTGGGCAGCCTTGATTTCGTTGAGTTCGTGGTCGCCACGGATCACCAGGGCGATCAGCTTGCCTTCTTCCTCGGCGCGCACGATCAGGGTCTTGATGGTCTTTTCAATCGGCAGATTGAATTTTTCCACCAGGGCCGCGATGGTCTTGGTTTCTGGCGTGTCCACCAAGCGCAGTTCTTCAGCCGGCGCTGGGCGCGAGGTTTCGCGCGGTACGGCTTCGGCTTTCTCGATGTTGGCCGCGTAGTCGGAACCGTTGCTGAACGCGATATCGTCTTCGCCGGATTCAGCCAGTACGTGGAACTCGTGGGAACCGGCACCGCCGATGGAGCCATTGTCCGCTTCAACTGCCCGGAACTTCAGGCCCAAGCGCGTGAACACATTGCAGTAAGCCTGGTGCATACGATCGTAGGTGACCTGAAGCGATGCCTGGTCAGCGTGGAACGAATAGGCGTCCTTCATGATGAATTCGCGGCCGCGCATCAAACCGAAGCGTGGGCGGATTTCATCACGGAATTTGGTCTGGATCTGATACAGGTTCAGCGGCAGCTGCTTATAGCTGCTCAGCTCGTTGCGCATCAGGTCGGTGATCACTTCTTCGTGGGTCGGGCCAGCGCAGAAGTCGCGGCCATGACGGTCTTTGAAGCGCAGCAACTCAGGGCCGTACTCTTCCCAGCGCCCGGATTCCTGCCACAACTCAGCCGGTTGGGTGCTCGGCATCAACACTTCGAGAGAGCCGGCGGCGTTCATTTCTTCACGAACGATGGCTTCGACCTTGCGCATCACCTTCAAGCCCATGGGCAGCCAGGTGTACAGGCCGGAGGCCAGTTTGCGGATCATGCCGGCGCGCAGCATCAGCTGATGGCTGATCACGACCGCGTCGGAAGGCGTTTCTTTCTGTGTGGCGAGCAAATATTGACTGGTACGCATGGTAGGCCGTTGTCGGTTGCTTGGACTTGAAATGACTTGGGATTGTACGGGCGCAAACTGCCGCCGTACAGGCATCAGAATATAGGGCTGTTTGTAGGAGCGAGGGGGACGCCTAGTTCTTGCTCGCGATGGTGGCGCCGCAGTCTGGCTTTTAAAGGGCCCCCAAAATCAGTCTTATGCCGGCGGATTCAACCGAATCCGCCGATTCTCCTGAAACCAGTGCAACGCAATCAGCAGCAGCGTCGGCACCCCCAGCATGCAGGTGATCAGGAAGAAGTTGTGATATCCGAACTTCTCCACCATCACCCCCGAATACCCACCGATCAGGCGCGGCAGCAGGAGCATGATCGAACTGAGCAAGGCATATTGAGTGGCGGAAAACTTGAGGTTGGTAAGGCTCGACAGGTAAGCCACAAATGCCGAGGTGGCCAGGCCGGAGCTGAAGTTGTCCAGGGAGATGGTGAAGATCAGCATCTGCAGGTCGGGGCCCATGTCTGCGAGCATCACGAATAGCAGGTTGGTGCCGGCCGACAGGACACCGCCGATAAACAGGATCGGCAGGATGCCGAACCGCACAATCAGCAAACCACCCATGCCGGCGCCGAGCAGGGTCATGATCAGGCCGAAGATCTTGCTGACCCCGGCGATCTGATCCTTGGTAAAGCCCTGGTCGATGTAGAACACGTTGGCCATCACGCCCATCACGGTGTCGGACATGCGATAGGTGGCGATTAGCCCGAGCAGCAGCAGTGCCTGCCAGCGGTAGCGCAGGATAAAGTCGTTGACCGGTGTCAGCACCGGCGCCAGGCCGCGACGGCCCATGGTCGAGAGGCACAGGGCGGTGAGGATGATATAGAGAATGGCGCGCAGGAACGCGCGGTCCTCCATCAGCAGGTCCCACACGCTGGTGTCGTGGAACACCACGCTTCCGAAGTCGGTGTTGTACAACTGGGTAAACATGGCGGGCACTGACACCAGCAGAACGATCAGCACAAACACCGACATCAGTTGGTGCATGAAACTGTAGCGCCCAGCCTGCAACTGGGTGCGCAATGGCACATTGGGTTCGCGCATGAACAGGGTGGTCAGCAGCGCCGGGATCATCAGCACGCCGAACAGCACATAGGTGCCGGTCCACGCCGAGTGTTTATAGTTGAAACCGGTGGAGCCGAAGCCTTCGGCAAAGAACAGTGCACCCGCCGTGGCCAGCAGGGCGGCTATGCGGTAGCCGGACATATAGCTGGCGGCCAGCGCGGCCTGGCGGCTGTCGTCGGCGATTTCCAGGCGATAGGCATCGACCGCGATGTCTTGGGTGGCGGACGCGAAGGCGACGACGACGGCAATAGCGATCAGCCAGGACAAATGTTTCTGCGGGTCGCAGAAACCCATGCCGATCAATCCAAGGATCACCAGCGACTGGGCCAATACCAGCCAGGAACGACGCCGTCCAAGTTTGCCGAGCAGCGGCAGGCGCCATTGGTCGAGCAGTGGTGACCAGACCCATTTGAAGGCGTACGCCAGACCGATCAGGCTCGCATAGCCGATGGTCTCGCGGGCCACACCGGCCTCGCGCAGCCACACCGAAAGCGTCGAGAACACCAACATGTAAGGCATGCCGGCGGCAAAGCCGAGCAACAACAGCACTAACGTCGAGGGGCTGGCATAGGCGGCGAGCGCGGCGCGCCAGGTTTTACGGGGCATGGGCTGGAGTCTGCCTCAGGTTTGCGGAAACAAAGCGCGCACTCTAACCGCTGTGCTCTACCGGGCGCCAGCCATGGCGCTGAATATCCACGCGATTATTACGGACAGTGACGCCTTCATCGCGCAAACGCGCGCGCTGCTCGTCGCCCGAGGCGCTGCCCACCGGCAGGCTTATCCGACCGCCGGCACCCAGCACGCGATGCCAGGGCAATGTGGTGCCTTCTGGGAGTTGGCTCAAGGTGCGCCCCACCCAGCGTGCAGCGCGGCCCAGCCCGGCCAGTTGCGCCAGCTCGCCGTAACTCACCACGCAGCCGGCGGGGACTTGCGCCAATGTCAGGTACAACGCGGTACGGCGCATCTCGGCCGCGTTTTGCGGGGTGTTGGCAGATTGATTCACTGAGGTGCTATCCGTTGAAAATGTCGGCATATCTGTAAGAAATATGCTGTAAGCAGGGTGTTGAGAATTGAACTCAATACAGATCCTTGAGTCAGTCCTTGCTAACACGTCATCTAAGACGATAATGCCCTCTTTTCGCCAAAACCGAGCCTCGAATCCGCATATGTTGTCCAGAACCCTGCTGTGCCTTGCTGTTTTCAGCGCCTCAACACCTTTGCTCGCCGATACCGTCTGGTTGAAGAACGGTGACCGCCTGACCGGCAAGATCAAGGTATTTGACGGTGGCAAGCTGCTGATCCAGACCGACTACGCGGGTGCAATCCCGGTGGACTGGAAGCAGGTTAAAACCCTGGAGAGCGACCAGGAGTTGTTGGTCAAGCAGGACGCCTACACTGGCGAGAAGGCTAAATCCCTCAAGGCTGCGGATGATGGCAAAGTGGTGCTGGCCAATGGCGAAGCGCCCAAGACTGTAGAACTGGCCAGCATCCAGCAGATCATCAAGCCCAAGCCTGTGATCGAAGACCTGGTGTGGAAGGGCAACGTCGACATGGCGCTGGACTACAAACGCGCCGAGAACGACACCAACGACTACGATATCGACTTCAAAACCACTGCCCGCCATGGTCAGTGGCGGCATACCGGTCAAGGTGAGTACAACCGCGAATTCCAGGACGACGTGACCACCACCGACAACTGGGCTTTGGAATACGACCTGGACCGGTTCATCACCGAGCATTGGTTCTGGCAAGGGCGTTTGACCTACAAGCGCGACAAAGTGGAAGATCTTGCGCGTCAACGCACGGTCGGTACCGGTCCGGGCTACCAGTTCTGGGACGACGAATTGGGTGCGTTCTCCCTGGGGTCGCTGGTCAACCGCACCGATTACGAATATGCCGATGGCGGTAAGGACAACTTCTATTCCCTGGCTATGAAGTGGAACTACAACCGCTATCTGGTGGGCAAGACCGTCGAGTTCTTCACCACTGGCGAACTGGGCAAGCCTATCGATGCGCCCGCGGATTACTCTCTGGATGCGGAAGTCGGCCTGCGCTACAAGGTCACCGAGTGGGCTTCCCTCAATCTCAAGGCCGAGCGCGACGTTATCAGTGGCGACTCGGAAAGCAGTTTGAGCAAGACCCGCTACACCGCAGGCTTCGGCGTGGCCTGGTAATAAGGCTGCATAAAACCTGCTTGGCAACCTGCGCGGATATTGATTACCTTGTGTTGCGATCCATTCCCATATGGGTTGGGCGGCTGAATACCCGAGGAGTCACACGTTGAGCGCGCACGTTGCCAAGAACGCCCGAGAGCTATTGCTCAAGGAATACCGTGGGGCTCTCGCCACACAGTCAAAAGCCATGCCGGGTTTTCCCTTTGGTTCGGTCGTGCCGTACTGCCTGGACGAACAGGGTCGCCCGCTGATCCTGATCAGCCGTATCGCCCAGCACACCCACAATCTGCAAAAAGACCCCAAGTGCTCGCTGCTGGTGGGCGAACGTGAGGCCGACGATGTGCAAGCCGTTGGGCGTCTGACCTACCTGGGTGAAGCCGAGAAGTTGGAGGAGGGCGCCGCCATTGAGGCTGCCGCCGAGCGCTATTACCGCTACTTCCCCGATTCCGCCAACTACCATAAAGCTCACGATTTCGACTTTTGGGTGCTCAAGCCGGTGCGCCACCGTTACATCGGCGGCTTTGGCGCGATTCACTGGGTCGACCAGTTGACCCTCGCCAACCCGTTCGCGGGCAAGGCTGAGCGCAGCATGATCGAGCACATGAACAGCGATCACACCAAGGCCATCGCCCATTACGTTCAGCTTGCCGGCCTGCCTGCCGTGGAGCCCGCGCAATTGGCCGGCATCGACAGCGAAGGCATGCACCTGCGTATCGGCCAAGCCCTGTACTGGCTGCCGTTTGCCGAGCCTTGCAACACGCCGACACAAGTACGCGAAGCCCTGGTTTCATTGGCCCACGCTCAAGCCTGGCCGAAAAAAGCCGCGGCTGACGCTTGAATTCACGAAACGGCGACGTCATCTAAGGTGGACTGGCAAGGCATTCTTGCGTTGAGGAACCATTTGATGCGCCCTTTTTTATTGCTCTTTCTGCTGTTCCCGGTGTTGGAGCTGTTCGTATTCGTTCAAGTCAGCAGTGCGATCGGGTTTTTCCCGGCCCTGTTGCTGATCATTCTCGGCTCGATGCTTGGCGTTCTGGTGCTGCGCGTCGCCGGCCTGGCAACGGCACTGCGTGCCCGTGAAAGCCTGAACCGTGGCGAACTACCGGCCCAGACCATGCTTGAAGGTCTGATGATGGCCCTGGCGGGTGGCCTGTTGATCCTGCCGGGTTTCGTCAGCGATGTTGTCGGGCTGTTCCTGCTGCTGCCGTTCACTCGCAAACTTCTGGCGGGCAAGATGCGCCAGCGCGCCGAAGAGGCGGCGATTCGCCAGCGTGCGTTCGCAGACGACCTGCAACCCCGTGGTGGCCCGGCTCCGCGCCAGCCTTTGGGGCGTGAAGGCGATGTGATCGAAGGTGAGTTCGAACACCGCGACAGCAAATAACCGCTTTATTGACACGGCACCTGCGGGTGCCGTGTTGCTTTTATCGCTCGGCAACTGCAAAAAAATTCCGCCGATCGCCCTTGTAATAAGCTTATGCGCCCTTATGTAACGGTCACCGCAAGGTTTCTGGTGGCGACACCAGACAGACTTCCGCGTCTTGCTTGGCGAGGCGCGACCGGCACAGCCGGATAACAACCTGCCGGTACTGACACCGGCCGATGAAAAACACAATTAGGAGAGATCGACAATGAGCAAGCTTCGTCCTCTGCACGACCGCGTCGTAATCCGTCGCAGCGAAGAAGAAAAGAAAACCGCTGGCGGTATCGTTCTGCCAGGTTCGGCTGCTGAAAAAGCCAACCACGGTGTGATCGTCGCTGCAGGCCCAGGCAAGACTCTGGAAAACGGTGACGTACGTGCGCTGGCCGTTAAAGTCGGTGACAAGGTTGTTTTTGGCCCTTACTCCGGCAGCAACACTGTGAAAGTCGACGGCGAAGACCTGCTGGTTATGGCTGAGAACGAGATTCTCGCTGTTCTGGAAGACTGATTTCCCCGCTCATTTTCCCGTTACTACAAAGTATTTAAGGAATATCGATCATGGCTGCTAAAGAAGTTAAATTCGGCGATTCCGCCCGTAAAAAAATGCTCACCGGTGTCAACATCCTGGCTGACGCAGTAAAAGCTACCCTGGGCCCGAAAGGTCGTAACGTGATCATCGAGAAGAGCTTCGGCGCTCCGACCATCACCAAGGACGGCGTTTCTGTAGCAAAAGAAATCGAACTGGAAGACCGTTTCGAAAACATGGGCGCGCAGCTGGTCAAAGACGTTGCCTCCCGTGCCAACGATGACGCAGGCGACGGTACTACCACCGCCACCGTTCTGGCTCAGTCGATCGTCAACGAAGGCCTGAAAGCCGTCGCTGCCGGCATGAACCCGATGGACCTCAAGCGCGGTATCGACAAGGCCACCATCGCCGTTGTTGCCGAGCTGAAAAACCTGTCCAAGCCATGCGCTGACACCAAGGCTATCGCTCAGGTAGGTACCATCTCCGCCAACTCCGACAGCTCCATCGGCGACATCATTGCCGAAGCCATGGAAAAAGTCGGTAAAGAAGGCGTGATCACCGTTGAAGAAGGCACTGGCCTGGAAAACGAACTGTCGGTTGTAGAAGGCATGCAGTTCGACCGTGGCTACCTGTCCCCGTACTTCGTCAACAAGCCAGAAACCATGGTTGCCGAGCTGGAAAGCCCGCTGATCCTGCTGGTCGACAAAAAGATCTCCAACATCCGCGAAATGCTGCCAGTGCTGGAAGCCGTTGCCAAAGCCGGCCGCCCACTGCTGATCGTTTCCGAAGACGTTGAAGGCGAAGCCCTGGCGACTCTGGTTGTGAACAACATGCGTGGCATCGTCAAGGTTGCAGCCGTCAAGGCTCCAGGCTTCGGCGACCGTCGCAAGGCCATGCTGCAGGACATCGCTGTTCTGACCGGCGGTACCGTAATCTCCGAAGAGATCGGCCTGAGCCTGGAAAGCGCCACCCTGGAAAACCTGGGTAGTGCCAAGCGCGTGACCATCTCCAAAGAAAACACCATCATCGTTGACGGTGCTGGCGTTGATGGCGACATCCAGTCCCGCATCAATCAGATCCGCGCCCAGGTTGCCGAGACTTCCTCGGACTACGACCGTGAAAAACTGCAAGAGCGTCTGGCCAAGCTGTCCGGCGGCGTTGCAGTGATCAAGGTTGGCGCCGGTTCCGAAGTCGAAATGAAAGAGAAGAAAGCCCGCGTTGAAGACGCCCTGCACGCAACCCGTGCAGCCGTTGAAGAAGGCGTGGTACCTGGCGGTGGCGTTGCGCTGATCCGTGCTCTGGAAGCCTTGGTTGACCTGAAAGGCGATAACGCTGACCAGAACGTCGGTATCGCTGTTCTGCGTCGCGCCGTTGAATCCCCACTGCGCCAGATCGCTTCCAACAGCGGCGACGAGCCAAGTGTTGTGGTCAACGAAGTGAAGAACGGTAAAGGTAACTACGGTTACAACGCTGCAACCAGCGAATACGGCGACATGGTTGAAATGGGTATCCTGGACCCAACCAAAGTCACCCGTTCGGCACTGCAAGCTGCCGCTTCGATTGCCGGTCTGCTGCTGACTACCGAAGTTGCCATTGCTGACAAGCCGAAGGCTGAAGGCGCTGGCGGTGGCGGTATGCCAGACATGGGCGGCATGGGTGGCATGGGCGGCATGATGTAAGCCAGCCTTACCCCTGTACTGAAAAAGCCCCGCCTGCAGTGATGCAGGCGGGGCTTTTTTGTGGGCGTTGCTTTGGGTTCAGGTGTGCGTTGCGCGCTTGGATGGCCGGTACAGCAATAGACAATACAGCCCCAGGCAGATCAGCCAGCAGAAAATCGCCGTCCACACGTTATGGGAAAAGAAGTGTGCGCCTTGCATCATACGGCTGACGGAAAAGACGCTGCCCAAGCCGACGGCGAAGATGAATGCGTAGCGAGCCATGCGCGGCTGCCTGTCCCGCAGTGCAAAAAACAGCGCGAACAAGGCGAATCCGGTGGCGGCATGACCGCCTGGCCAGCAGCGCCCGGGTTTATCGGTGGGCGGGCGAGGGCTCAGCAGTTTGCTGTAGGTTTCCTGACCGCCGAACTCCTGGACACTCCATGGACACTGGACGCCGGTGATGGTTTTCAGCGGAGAGACAAACGCCGTCGCCAGCCCGAGTGAGAGCACCAGGCAGCCCAGTTCGCGGCGATAGGGTTTGAGCCGTTGGAGGACAAACGTGCCGACAAATCCCAGGATCGCCAAGACCGAGAACAGGATGACCAACTCTTTGGCGCGGTCATGCAGGATGTCTTCGAGGAAGAAGCTGTAACGCCCGATGAAACCGCCCTCCGCGCCGTTGTAGAACAGCTTGGCGAGGTCCATGTCCAGCGAGGTTAGCTCCAGCAACAGCAATAGGAGCGCAGCGCCGCCAGGGATGCCGAGGCATAGCCATAAGTTGAGAGGTTTGGAAGCCGGTACGGCGGGGGTGGTTCGCATGGTGAACCCTGGTGAAACAGTCCCGTACTGACCTGTACGGGACGTTTTGGTTAGCGCGTGCTCAATGCCGGGGCCTCTTCCTTGGGCGCCCTCCAGCTCAGCAACTGTTGTTTGAAACCATAACTGGCAGCCTGGTAGTAGCTGATCGCCCGCTGGATCAACGGATCATCGCTGCCGACGCGCAGCTCTTTGCTTTCACCTAGGGCTTGGTCGTGGCGGCGTAGGCCCAGGCGCGGGCTGAGAATGGCCAGGTCCTTGCCGTCGAACAATCCCAGGTGCTGGTAGTTACCGACCACGACCCGAGGTGGCAGTGGGTTTTCCTGCAGCAGGTTACGGCCAAAGAACGTTGATTCGTAGCTCAGGTTGAGCAGGCCCAGCAGCGTAGGCGCCAAGTCGATCTGGCTGGCCAGTTGCGCGCTTTCTCGTGGGTCGATCAGCTTGGGCGCATAGATGAAGAGCGGAATCTGGTAGTTGGTGATGGGCAGATCTTCTTTACCTGCGCTGCCGGCGGTGTGGTCGGCGACGAAGATGAAGATCGTGTTATCGAACCAGGGTTTTTGACGGGCGGCTTCCAGGAATTGGCCGATGGCATGGTCGGTGTACTTCACGGCGCCGTCGCGGCCATTCCCTGATTTGATGTCGATACGCCCATCCGGGTAGGTGTAGGGGCGGTGGTTGGAAGTGGTCATCAACTGCAGCAAAAATGGCTGCTGCTTGGCGTAGTCGGTGTCGGCCAGTTTCAGGGTTTGTTTGTACAGGTCCTCGTCAGCCATACCCCAGGCGTTCTTGAACGAGATTTCCGACTCGGGCACGCTGCTCTGGTCCACGACGCGATAACCGTTACCGCTGAAAAACGCGTTCATGTTATCGAAGTACCCGCGCCCGCCGTACACAAACACGCTGTCGTAACCGACGGCCGTGAGTTGCTGCCCCAGGCTGGCGAAGCCGCTTTCACGACCAATGCGCTTGACGATCGAGCGCCCGGGCGTAGGGGGGATCGCCAGGGTAATTGCTTCCAGGCCACGGTCGGTGCGGGTGCCGGTGGCATAGAAGTTATTGAAATACAGGCTCTGTTTGCGCAGCGCATCGAGGTAAGGCGTGAGGTTGCGTTCGTCGCCGTTGCTGCCCATGTATTTGGCGCTGAAACTTTCGATAGTCACCAGCACGATATTGGGTTTGCGCGGCGTCCCCGGGTTGGTGATGGCGCGGCGAATATCCAGCGGGTCCTGACCGATAAAGCGGGCGTTGGGCTCGCTGAGTTCGGTGCGCATTTGCTGGGCAACGACGTCCGTTGGCAGGGTTTTGTAGAACTGCGGGTAATCCAACTCATTATTACGGAAGGCGGCAAAGAACTGATACGGGCCATTGCTGGCCAGTTCGTTCTTGTAAGCGTTACCGCCCTGGGCGCGTGGGCTGTCTTGGCTGATCAGTTGCAGGCTCAACCCGGTGACGATCAACAGGCCCAAGGCATTCGCCAGCCGGCCACGCATTGTCGGCAGCGGGGCGCTCATCGCCGCGTTGAACGGCTTGCGCAAGGCCAGGCTCAGCACAATGGCCAGCATGGCTAGCAGGCTCAGCAGTTTGCCGATCGGATAGGACTCCAACAGGTTGTTCAACACCTCATCGGAATACACCAGATAGTCAACGGCAATAAAGTTGAAGCGAACGCCGAACTCATCCCAGAACAGCCACTCGGCCACCGAGGTAAACAGCATGGCGAACAGGCTGACGGTGAGCACCGCCTGCAGGAACCAGCGGTGACCGCGACGGCGCCACAGCGCGGGTGGGCATAGCAGCAAATACAGCCCCAGCGGCAGTGCTGCATAGGCCAGGAAACCCAGGTCGTACAGCAGGCCCACGCCAAACACCGGCAGCAGGTTGCCGCCGACTTCATCCAGGTGGGTGATGAGCAGTACGCTGCGAGTGAGCAGGAAAATAACCAGCCAGGCACCGGTTACCAACAGCAAATAGCGCATTGGCGCCATTTTGAGAAAACCCATGTCAATGTTCCTTATATCAATGGGGGGCGATCTTCTGCCTGACACTGTAGTCAGTTTGTGAAGCTATAGTGAAAAACTTGTTCAACTCCTTACAAGGTTGAAAACCTTTATCGTCGTACCTCTCAGCTCTATCCCTTAGCCACACTTGGCCTTAAGCTGCGCGAGCCAACACGGCCGTTACCGCGTACGGAGACACTGCCCATGCGAATTCTATTGGTTGAAGACAACCGCGATATTCTGGCCAACCTGGCCGACTACCTGGGGCTAAAAGGCTACACCGTGGACTGTGCGCAGGACGGTTTGTCGGGCTTGCACCTGGCCGCAACCGAGCATTACGACTTGATCGTGCTCGACATCATGCTGCCTGGCATCGATGGCTACACCTTGTGCAAACGCCTGCGTGAAGACGCCCGCCGCGACACACCGGTGATCATGCTCACCGCTCGCGACCAGTTGGATGACCGGTTGCAGGGCTTCAAGTCCGGCGCCGACGATTATTTGCTCAAACCGTTTGCCCTGTCGGAATTGGCCGCGCGTATCGAAGCCGTGCTGCGCCGTGCCCAAGGTGGCGGCCGTCGCGCCCTGCAAGTGGCCGATCTTAATTACGACCTCGATACCCTGGAAGTTACCCGCGAAGGGCGCCTGCTCAAACTCAACCCGGTCGGCCTGAAGCTGCTCGCGGTCTTAATGCAGAAAAGTCCCCACGTACTGCGTCGGGAAGTCCTTGAAGAGGCGCTGTGGGGCGATGACTGCCCGGACAGCGACAGCCTGCGCAGCCATGTGCACCAGTTGCGGCAAGTGATCGATAAGCCGTTCGCCAAACCGCTGCTGCAAACGGTGCATGGTGTGGGTTACCGCTTGGCCGAGGGCCGTGATGGAGTTTAAGCAAAGCCTTGCCCAGCGGATCATCATCGCCTTTGCCTTGATGAGTGCGTTGGTGGCGGGCGCCTTCGCCATGGGCATCGTCGCGACCGTGCACCTGGTGGAAGAGAAGTTGATCTCGGCAGGCTTGGGCGGTGACTTGCAGCGCCTGCTGCTGATGGACACCGTTGAGGACTGGCGGCACCGGCCCGAGCCCGATCAGCTGTTTTACTTCAGCGGTGGCCCCGGCGATTTTGAATTGCCCAAGGACCTGCGCCATCTGGAGCCAGGGTTTCATGAGGTGTTTCGGGAGGCGCTGTCGTACCACGCTATGGTCGAAGTAGTCGACGGTCGGCGCTATGTGCTGCTGCAAGATCAAAGCGATTTCGAAGAGCGAGAGCGCGTGCTGTTTGCCGTGGTGTTGGTGGGCTTCGTGCTCAGCCTGGCGCTGGCGGTGTTCCTCGGCTGGGTGCTGGCCCGTAAGGTAATGGCGCCGGTAGTGCGACTGGCTCGTCAGGTGCGCCACCGTGACCAGTTGCTTGGCCTGGCGCCGCCCCTGGCGCCCGACTATGCCGCCGACGAAGTGGGGGAGTTGGCCGTGGCCTTCGACGCCACGCTGGGGCGCCTGCGTCAGGCATTGTCACGCGAGCAGTTGTTTACCAGCGATGTCAGCCACGAACTGCGCACGCCCCTGATGGTGCTGGCCAGTTCCTGCGAGCTGCTACTGGAAAACCCCGCGATCGATCAGCGTGGGCGTAACCAGGTCGAGCGAATCGCCCGTGCCTGTGAAGAAATGCGTGAACTGGTCCAAACCTTCCTGATGCTCGCCCGTGCCCAACATGACGATGGCAGCATGTCGCCCAAGGTCAACCTGTCGCAGGTGGCTGATGATCTGCTTGGCATTTGGCGCGAGCCCATTGAGCACAAGGGCCTGGAGTTGATCTACCAGCCGGGCAACCCTTTGGATACCCGCTACAACGCGACCTTCCTGCATGCCGTGATGGGCAACCTGTTGCGCAATGCGCTGCATTACACCGAACGCGGTTTTATCCGGCTGACCCTGGAGCCTACCGGGTTTGTGGTGGAAGACAGCGGCGTCGGCATTCCCGAAGATAAGCGCGAAGCGATGTTCGAGCCGTTTGTCCGCGGCAGTGAGAAGCGCGGTGAGGGCCTCGGATTGGGTTTGTCACTGGTCCAGCGCATCTGCGAGAACCAGGGCTGGAGCGTTACCCTCAGCACTATGGAACCCAATGGCTGTCGCTTTCATGTTCAGTTGAGTCAGGTCAACGCCTGACCGTTTCCCCTGCCGTTATCCTGCCAGAGATCGCCGTAATTCGGCGAAGATGGCCCCATGATATTGTTTGTATCTGTAAAGTCTTGAAATATATGAGATTGGACAGGACAAGTTTTTCACAATGGGTTGACCTGTTGATCACAGGACGCTGCTTAAGGTTGTAGGCATCAGCAACAGGAGATCCGTTGATGCCTACCCCGATCAAACTCGAATTTTCCGACAAGTACGACGACGAACACGCCCACGAATATTTGCTCAAGCATCAGGACAATTTGGCCCGCCGCTTGTCCCACAAGCGCGACGAGCAATTGGCCCGTGGTGCGTTGGCGATGGCGGGTGAGCCTAGCCTGGTGCTGGACTTGCCGTGTGGTGCGGGGCGCTTCTGGCCGTTGCTGGCGGAAAAACCCAACCGTGTGATTATTGGCGCCGACAATTCCGCGTCGATGTTGAAGGTCGCAACCGCCGCCCAACCGGCGGATGTGGTGAAACGGGTACGACCTTTGCAGACATCTGCCTTTGATATCGATTTGCCGGATAACTCGGTCGATAGCATTTTCTGTATGCGCCTGTTGCACCACATTGGTGATCCGGCGCACCGACTGGCGATATTGCGGGAGTTTCAGCGTGTTACCCGCGACAGCGTGATCATTTCGCTGTGGGTCGATGGCAATTTCAAAGCCTGGAAACGCAAACGCCTTGAAGGGCAGCGACGCAAGAACGGTGAGCAAGAAGGTTACCAAAACAGATTTGTGTTACCAGCTGCTACTGTTGAAGCAGAATTTGAGCAAGCGGGTTTCCGTGTTCAGGATTCTCTGGATTTCATCCCGCTGTACGCCATGTGGCGAGTGTATGTATTGCGCAAGAGGTAAGAGCATGGCAGTTGAGTGCGTAGCAGGCAGTCACGTAGCTCCCGAAGAAAGATTTGATTATTTCTGGCGCCAACAAGGCGAGTGGGTCGAAGAGCCCAATCGTCGTCGCGGCGGTGAAAGTGGTGTGCAGCGAGTGATGAGCGCCAATGGGCGTCTGCTCTACAGCAAGCGCCAGACTGGCCACATCTACCGCAGTTGGCTGCACCCCTTTGGGCGCCCCACGGTGCTGCGCGAGCGTGATGCCCTCAAGGGGCTGCGCTTGCTGGATGTGCGGGTGCCGGAGTTGGTGTTCTGCGAGGCGCGCCGCGATGCTGAGCACCAGTGGCAGGCGTTGCTGGTCACCGCGTCCCTAGACGGTTTTGACGAAATTGAAAACTGGTACTCCGCGGGTGGCCGTGAACGCTACGGCGAATTGGTCCACGAGCGCGTACTCAAGGAATTGGCCTGCACCCTGGCACGTATGCACAAGGGGCGTTGGCAGCACGGTTGCCTGTACATCAAGCATATCTTTGTAAGGGTGACGGGCGAGGGCGACGCGGCCAACGTGGAAGTGGCACTGCTGGATTTTGAGAAGTGCCGCCAGCGCATTACCGCTCATAAGGCAGCGTCCCACGACATGCTGCAACTGCGCCGCCATTCGTCGTGGAACGATAGCGACTGGGCAAAACTCAGCTACTTTTACGAGACGGCGTTTGGCAGCGCTATCAAGGGTTTAACCAAATGAAGCTAGAAATAGCACGAGGTGTGTTTCTGGTAGGGGCGTTAGGCGTTGCAGCCTTGGCCCTGGCCGCGTGGGAACAGCCTCGCACACAGGTACTCAGTGCGACGCAGGACGGGGCGCAATGCCTGTTGCCGCGCGTCGTCAAGGCGAGTGTGGCGGCCAAGCCTGATCACGAGTTGCTCCTGTTCATGTTTGGAATGTCTCAAGGGATGAGGCCGCAGAGTTGAAACGATTTAAACCACCCCGAAAGGGCCTTGCGATGCGAGGCCCTTTTTTTTGCTTCAAGCCTTATCCGGTTTGGCCAGGAGGATATAAACGCAGGGCAGTACAAACAGCGTAAACAACGTACCGATCGACATCCCCGTCGCAATCACCATCCCGATATCAAACCGGCTGACGGCACCTGCCCCGGTTGCGAAAATCAGCGGCACCATGCCGAACACCATGGCGGCTGTGGTCATCAGCACTGGTCGCAGGCGAATCGATGCGGCTTCCTCCACGGCTTGTCGGGGCGTGAGGCCCTTGTCCTTACGCAACTGGTTGGCAAATTCCACGATCAGAATGCCGTGCTTGCTGATCAAGCCGATCAGCGTTACCAACCCCACCTGGGTGTAGATGTTCATGCTCGACCAGCCCAGGAACAGCGGAATCAGCGCCCCACAGATCGACAACGGCACCGTCACCAGGATCACCAGCGGGTCACGGAAGCTTTCGAACTGCGCCGCCAACACCAGGAAGATAATCGCCAGGGCCAGGCCAAAGGTTACCCACAGCGCCGAGCCTTCCTGAATAAATTGTCGGGACGCACCGCTGTAGTCGAACGCATAGCCGGGCGGGGTTTCTTCAATGGCGATCTGGCGCACGGTGTCGATGGCCTCGCCCATGCTCACGATCGGAAAGCCTGATATCAGCGCCGAGTTGAGTTGCTGGAACTGATTCAACTGGCGCGGTCGGGCGCGGTCGGTGAGTGTGATCAGGGTCGACAGCGGCAACAATTCACCCTGGGTGTTTTTCACGTAGTAGTTGTTCAGCCAGTCGGGGTTATCGCGGTAGGCGCGTTCTACCTGAGCGATCACCTTGTAACTGCGCCCATCAAGGGTGAACCGGTTGATCTCCGCCTCCGCCAGCAGGGTTGCCAGGGTGCCGCCGAGGTCTTGCATCGACACACCCATCTGCGCCGCCTTGGCGCGGTCGATATCCACCACCACTTCGGGTTTGTCGAAGGCCAGGTCGATGTCGACAAAGGCAAACTTGCCCGACTCCATCGCGCGCTTTTTCACGCGGTTGGCCACTTCCAGCAACGACTCATAGTCATTGGCGGTGTTGATCACAAAGCCAAACGGCAGGCCCTCACCCGTGCCGGGCAGGGACGGCAGGTTGAAGCCGAACACTTGCAGGCCGGGAATCTGCTCGAGGCGATGCTGCACCTCGGGGAGGATTTGCATCTGGGTCCGGTCACGCTCGTTCCACGGCTTGAGCAGGAAACCGCCGATGCCCGATTGCACGCCGTTGAAGCCATTGATCTGGAACGACGAGTAGTACTCCGGAAACTCCTTGAAGATGTTGATGAACTCGTCGGTGTAGGTGTTGAGGTAGTCCAGGTTGGTGGGCTGCGGCGCGCTGGCAATCATGAAGATGATGCCCTGGTCTTCGTCCGGGGCCAGTTGCGACTGGGTGAACTTGAGGAACACCGGGATCAGGCACAGCACGATCAGCGCAAACACGATCACCACCGGCCGCGTATTCAGGGTGCCGTGGAGCATGCGTTGATAGCGCCGCTTGAGTCTGTCAAAAATCCGGTCGAGGCGATGAGCCAGGCCGCTCGGGTTTTCATCGTGGCGCAACAGCAGGGCGCACATCATCGGTGACAGGGTCAGGGCGACAATGCCGGAAATGATCACCGCCCCGGCCAGGGTCAGGGCGAACTCCTTGAACAGCGCCCCGGTGAGCCCTTCGAGAAAACCAATGGGCGCATACACCGCGGCCAACGTGATGGTCATGGACACCACCGGCAGGGCAATTTCCCGAGCGCCTTCCAGCGCCGCATCCAATGGCGTCTTGCCTTCCTCGATATGCCGGTGGATGTTTTCTACGACCACGATGGCATCGTCCACCACCAGGCCGATGGCCAATACCATCGCCAGCAGCGTCAGCAAGTTGATCGAATAGCCCATCAATTGCATGAAAAACAGCACGCCGATCATCGACAGCGGGATGGTGATCACCGGGATCACCACCGAGCGCAACGCGCCGAGGAACAGGAACACCACCACGATGACGATCAGTACCGCCTCAAACAGGGTCTTGACCACTTCGTTGATGGAGGCCTGGATAAATAGCGTGGCGTCGTAGGCAATTTCTGCCTTGAGGGTAGGCGGCAGCTGGGCTTCCAGCTCTGGCATGATCTTGCGCACTTCCTTGATCACCTCCAGCGGGTTGGCGCTGGGGGTAGCCTTGATGCCGATGTACACCGAGGGCGTGCCGCCAAACGAGCTGATGGCGTTGTAGTTTTCCGCGCCCATTTCTACGCGGGCCACGTCCCGCAGCAGCACACGGCTGTCACCGTCGGTTTTAACGGCGATGGCGCCAAAGGCTTCAGAGGACTTGAGGTCGGTGTTGGCGTTGATGCTGGTCACCACGAACTCACCCTTCACCTCGCCGGCGGCGGACAGGAAGTTGTAACGGCGCACGGCGTCGGTGATGTCGCTGGCGCTGAGGCCGAAACCGGCGAGCTTGACCGGGTCCAGCCAGATACGCATGGCGAACACCTGATTGCCGAGGATCTCCGCTTCTGCCATGCCCGGCAGGGTGGCGAGCTTGGGCTGGATGACGCGAGACAAGTAGTCGGTGATCTGCGGGTTGCTCAATTGCTGGCTGGAGAAACTGATGTACATCAGCGCCGAAGCGTCGGCCGCCTCTTTGCTCAACACCGGGTCTTCGGCGTCTTGTGGCAGTTTGTTTTTTACCTCATTGGCTTTGGCCAGTAACTCGGTAAACAAGCGGTCACTGTTGGCGCCGATGCGCGCGTAGATGGAAATCACCGAAAAGTTCTGGCGACTCACCGACGTCATGTAGTCGATGCCCTCAGCGCTGGCCAGGCTTTGCTGCAACGGCTGAGTGATATAGCCCTGGATGGTTTCGGCGTTTGCACCGGGGTAGGCGGTGGTCACCGTTATCAGGGCGTTTTCCATGGTCGGGTATTGGCGCAGCGGTAACTTGCTGTAGGCCTGCAAACCCAGCAGCACGATGAGCAGGCTGACCACCATGGCCAGCACCGGACGGCGGATAAAGGCATCTGTGAACTTCATGGCTCAGTGCCCTGCCGGCAGGTTTTTGTCCGGACTGATGGCGATGGGCGTGCCGTTATCCAGCTTGAGCTGACCGGCGCTGACCACCTGCTCTCCGGCGCTCAGGCCCTTGCTCACCAGCACCAGGCCGCCGCGTCGTTCGCCGGTCTCGACAAAGCGTCGCTCGGCGATCAGCAGCGGTTGGCCATTGGCGTCCTTTTCCAGCGCGCCGCTCTCGTTCTTCTTCTCGGCCACGGCGTACACCGAGTTGCCGTAGAGGGTGTAGGTAATTGCGCTTTCCGGCACCACGATCTGTGCGGTGGGGTTGGGCAGCAAGACGTCGAGGCTGGTGAACATGCCGGGCAGCAGTGTGTTGTCCGGGTTGGCCAGGGTGGCGCGCACCAGGACATTGCGTGTGCTGTCCTCGACCTTGGGGTTGATTGCGCTGATGCGACCGGGGAATTGCTGCCCGGGGTAGGCTGAGACCTGCACCTGCACGGTTTGGCCGATGGCGACCTTGGGCACCGCGTGCTCGGGGATATAGAAGTCGACATACAGGCTGCTGATGTCCTGCAAGGTGGCGATCACCGTGCCGCTGGCCAGGTAGTCGCCCACGTCCACCTGGCGAATGCCGATGGTGCCGCTGAACGGCGCGACAATATGCTTCTTCGCCAGCGAGGCCTTGAGCTGGTTGACCGTGGCTTTGTTCTTTTGCAGTTGCGCGGACAGGCGGTCGAACTCGCCTTTGGAAATCGCCTGGCTGCCCACCAACTGGCTGCCGCGTCCGTAGTCCAGCTGGGCCAGGCCCAAGTCGGCCTGGGCAGTTTCCAGCAGCGCGCTTTCTACGGCGCTGTCCAGTTGCACCAGGGGTTGCCCGGCCTTGACCTTCTGCCCGGATTCGAACTGCACGTCTTTGACCGTTCCCGCAATTTCCAGGCTCAGGTTGACGCCTTGCAAAGCCTTGAGCGTGCCCACCGACGGTAGGCGTTGCTGCCATGGCTGCTCGACAGCGGTGGCGACGGCGACACTCACGGGCGGCTTGGGTTTGGAAAAGACCTGGATCTGCTGATAGATGGAAAAGGCTTTATAGCCCGCCAGCAGCAGGACGATTAACAGGACGACACCCAACATGATCAGCATGCGACGGCGCAGCATATTCCGGTTCCTTGGAAAAACTGAGACAGACGAAAACAGACAAGCTCGAAACATTACTCCGAGTGTAGTGGGGATTCCAGACGGTATTTTTGACAGGTCAACGGCCCTGTAATAGCCCGACTTGCCGGCGATGGCGCCTTCAAGCCCTGCGGCGATTTGAAGTACACCATCGCCGGCAAATCGGGCGACTACAGGGGGATGTCAGATCAGGTGGAGATGGTTGTCCCAGAGCCCTGCTGGTAATTCCAGCGGTTTGGCGACCAACTGTTTCTGGCGGCAATCGTAGTAGCGGCAACGGCCTTGGCCGGAGGTGACGACAAACCCATCCTCTACTGCACCGACCCCTGCGCAATCGGGTAACGGACCATCAAGACGCAGTTCGCCGCTGTCCATGTCCCAGATAAAGAAGCGATTGCCACGTGGCGCCGTCAATGCCACCAGGCGCAACTCGCTGTGCACCGCGACGCTGGCGGTGTAATGCCCCATGGCCTGCAATTGCTCGTCTGCCACTGGAAACGCCACGAACGGTTGCCCCGGACGCTTGATCGCCAGCAACTCGGAACGCTCCTGGGACGGCCCCATGAACTGCTGCCCGGTAAGGATGGTGCCATCGCTGGCGATGCCCATATGGCGCACGCTGTTCATCTGCTGGGCCAGGGTTTCCTTGCTGATGAGCGTGCCATCGCGCTGCATCAACACCAGGCTCGGCTCCATGGCATTGAGGTTCATCTCCACGCGGCTTTCGGCTTCGGTGCGAATGCCGCCATTGGCCACGATCAACGTCTCGCCGTCGGGCATCCACGACACCTGGTGCGGGCCAATGCCGTGGGTGGAAAGTTCGCCGCTGTGCACCAGCCGCTCGCCTTCGAACTTATACACACCGAGCAAGCCACGGCCGGGGTCGGATGTATCGTTCTCGGTGGCGTACAGCCAGTCGCCGCTATTGTGAATCACCGCATGGCCGTAGAAGTGGCGATTGGTGTTCGAGGTGATGGTTTGCAGCAGCGCGCCATCACGCAGGTCGATCAGGTAACTTTCGGTGCCCGGGCGACGGGCGACGTACAGCGCAATCGGCAGTGTCGGGTGGTTGATGATGTCGTGGCAGCGCTGGCCGACCTGAGTTGCAAACACTTGCTTGCCGTCCAAGTGATAGCCCACGGCGTAGTGCTTGCCGTCTGCATCATCGCGCGCCGACAGCAGCAGCGGACCCTTGTCTTTCTGCTTGAACAACGTCCAACCACCCAGTGTGAGTGCGCTGAGCAGTACGCTGCCAACCGCCAAAGCCTGTCGCCTGAGCATCATCAGTCACCGTCGTTGGCGTTAAAGCCCAGTTGGATGCCCAGCGCCTTGGCCAGTTCGCCTTCGTGCAGGCGGTGGACGACGTTGAGGCTGTCATAGATGTCGTTGAGTTGCTGGCGACCGGCGTCATCGTTCAACAGTTCGTTGAGGGTGCGCTGGTTGCTGGCGAACAGTTTCAGGGACGCGGCGTAGGCGGCGTCGATTTTGTCGGCCAATGGTTTCTGATCCGACGGCAGCAGGCCACGCAGGCCTTTGTTGTCGACGCCGACCCATACGGTCTGGGCGGCAGCAAGGCTGGCCTCCAGGCTTTGCAGGGACGACTGGCTGCGCCAAGCGTCGGCCTGGAACGGCTGCGGGATGCCCTTGGTCTGGCGGCCCATGGGCGTGCCGAGTTTTTTCTTCAGGCTGTCCAGGGCGGTCACTTGGACGCGCAGCAGGTCGGCGATGGCTTCGTGGGAATCGGCGTAGCGCTGGTTCGGAAACTTGGTCATCTGCGCGAGCATGCCATCGGTGCTGTTCCAGCTGGCTAGGATCTCTTCGGCCAGGGTTTTCTGACGCTCGCCGATGGCCACCAACAGTGGGCAATAACGGGCTTTGTTCGCATCGTCGGCGATGTCGGTCTTGGCGTCGTAGAGGATGTATTCGTAGGCCGACAGGCCTTGCACGACTACGCTGGACTTGGCCAGGGCGGCGCCGTCGATCTGCGGCTGGCTGGTGACCAATTGCTCGACCTGGCGCCCGACCAGGTTTTTCTTGTCCGGCCAGAACTGTATTTGCCATGCACGGTTGCCCTCGGCCAGCGGGCCGATCAGCAGCGGTTGCAACTCGGCCCAGGCTTTTTGCGCATGGATGAAGTCGGCGCGGGCGGTGTCCAGGCTTTCCTTGCCCTGGCAGTAGGCGAGGGCGCTGACGGCCAACTGACGGTCGGCTTCGACCCAGCGGCTGTAGGTCGGCAGGATCACTTGTTTGGCGATCGCTGCAGAGGTCACAGCTTGCGGGTCTTGTGGCGAGCAGGCGCCCAGGGCGAGGGCGGCCAGGCTGGTGAACAACAACTTGGGACGGAACATGTCGAGCTCCCTTCTGTAAGTGGGGCGAAGCTTATAAAGAATTCAGGAACGCCAGCAACGCAGCGCGCTGTTCGGCATTAAAGGACAACACATGCTGCTGCGCCGCTTGTGCCTCACCGCCGTGCCAGAGCACGGCTTCCAGCAGGTTGCGGGCGCGACCGTCATGCAGAAACTGGGTATGGCCACTTACGGTGTGTGTCAGGCCAATGCCCCACAACGGCGGCGTGCGCCAGTCGCGGCCACCGGCCTTGAATTCGCTGCGGTTGTCGGCCAGGCCATCGCCCATGTCGTGCAGCAGCAAATCGCTATAGGGACGGATCACTTGGTTGGCCAATTCAGGCTCGGCGGCATTGGCTGAGGTGGTGAACGTCGGCTTGTGGCACCCCTGGCAACCGGCCTGGAAGAACAGGTTTTTCCCGGCCAGGACTTGCGGATCGTTGACCTGGCGGCGCACGGGCACGGCAAGGTTACGGGTGTAGAACAGCACCAGGCGCAGAATGTTATCGCTGACTTCCGGCTCGCCATCGGCGCCATTGCCGTTGGGCGCCTGTTTGCAGGCCACTTGGGCGTCGGTGCAGTCATCGAAGGGTCTCAGGGACGTAGTGAGGCCCATATCACCAGAAAACGCGTGAACATTTTGTTGATTGAGGTTGGGTTGTCCGGCTTTCCAGCCAAAACGCCCGAGCACGGTTTTTTGCTGGGCGTCATCCCACACCTGATTGGCCCGGCCGACGATGGCTTCTTTATCGGCGGTTTTGGGGTCGGTATTGCGCAGGATGTCCGCGTCGCTGATGGCTTCAAGCAGGCCAAGGCCGATCATCGGCGGGGCGATGCGCGCCGAAAAACGGGTGTCGGGGTGCATTGGGCCATAGCCGAGTTGGGTGATCTGCAGGTCCGGCTTGCGCAGCTCGACGACGGTGCCGTCCTTGAAGGTGACGTTGACCGGTGTGTAGTCGACCCGCACCTTGCCTTCCGGGGTGACGCCGGGCACGGCCATGTCCTGCAATTGCCCGCCGTATATCGGCTCTGGCACCACGCCTGCTTGCTCGATGAGTTTGGCGTAGGGTTGCTGATCCTGAGTTGGCAGGGCGATCGACAGGCGCACCAGCATCGAGACCGCATTGGCTGCGTCGGGCAACGGCGGGTGGCCACGGCCGTCCTTGATGTGGCAGTTCTGGCAAGCGTTGGTGTTGAACAACGGGCCCAGGCCATCACGGGCGGTGGTGGTGGACGGCGCGATCACCCAAGGACTGCGAAAGAAACTGTTGCCGACGCTGAAGTCCAAGCGGCGCGTCGGCGACAAGTTGGCCGACGGCAGGGAAAACGCGTTCTGGTCGCGCTTATTCACCGTCGTCGCGCCGCCTGCCCGCGATTCACCCGGCTCGGCCTTGGTGAACCTGGGGGCGTCATCGCACGCAGTCAGGCCCAAGGCCATGCATACGACGGACAGACGAAGAAGCGAACGGAACATCGAGTTTCCTGAACGAGCGTGAAAAATATGGTCGCAAAGTCTAACAGGGCCGGGGGGAATGAATAAGAGCAATTATCGTTTGGTGGTCGCCGGTTTATTCCCGCTAGAATGACCGCACATTTTTTCTGGAGGTGGCCAATGCAGGCTCTCGACGCTTTGCTCAACCGTGTTTCCGTGCCGCGTTTGCTGGAGCCGGCACCGACCCAGGAGCAGCGCGACGTGCTGTTCGCCGCTGCCATGCGTGCACCCGACCACGGTCAATTGCGCCCTTGGCGTTTCCTCACCGTAGAAGGCGCCGCCCGTGAGCAGATGGGGACGCTGCTGGCCGAGGCTGCACGCCTGCAAGACGCCGACGCCCCGCAAGCCGCCATCGACAAGGCCCAGAACGGCCCATTGCGCGCACCGTTGGTGGTGGTGGTGATCGCCCGTTTGCAGGAGCACTTCAAGGTACCCAAGTCTGAGCAACTGCTGGCGGCGGCCTGTGCGGCCCACGGCATTCTGTTGGCGGCCTATGCCCAAGGGATTGGTGCGGTGTGGCGTACGGGTGAGTTGTCCTACTCGGCCCACGTTGCCAAAGGCCTGGGGCTGACGGCGGATGAGGAAGTGATTGGCTTCCTCTATTTGGGTACCCCGCAGAACCCGCCGCGTACGGCGCCGAAGGAAGATGTGGCGGCGTTTGTGCAGGCTTGGACGGGTCTCTAAGCAGTACGCGATCAAAATGTGGGAGGGGGCTTGCCCCCGATAGCGGTGTCTCAGTCAATGAATCTGCTGACTGACACACTGCTATCGGGGGCAAGCGCCCTCCCACATTTCACCTGTGGTGTTTCTTAAACCTTGAACTGATCCATGAGTTTCATCTGCTGGCTGGCCAACGCATTGAGTTGGCTGCTGATAGCCGCCGATTCGGTGGCCTGGCCGGTGAGGGTTTCGGTCACGGTGCGGATCGCCGAGACGTTACGGTTGACCTCTTCGGCCACCGCGCTCTGTTGTTCGGCGGCGCTGGCGATTTGCAGGTTCATGTCGCTGATCACCGTCACGGCGTCGCTGATCTTGCCCAAGGCCTGCACGGCCTGATGGATCTGCCCGGCATTGCTCTGGGCCTGGCTTTGGCTTGAGTGCATCGTCGCGACCACGCCACGGGTGCCGCTCTGGATGCGTTCGATCACCAGGCGGATCTCCTCCACGGAATCCTGGGTGCGCTTGGCCAAGTTACGGACTTCGTCGGCCACCACCGCAAAGCCGCGGCCGCTTTCGCCCGCGCGTGCCGCTTCAATCGCTGCGTTCAGCGCCAGCAGGTTGGTCTGTTCGGCAATGCTGCGGATCACTTCCAGCACCGAACCGATTTGCTCGCTGTTGACTGCCAGGGCTTCGACTTCGCCCACGGCCCTGCTGACTTCTTCGGCGAGGATCGTGATATCCCGCGTACTCTTTTCAATGATCTGCATGCCTTCGCGCGCCGACTGATCGGCACCGCGTGCCGCGCTGGCGGCATTCGAGGCGCTGTTGGCGACGTCATGGGCGGTGGCGCTCATTTCGTTGGACGCCGTGGCCACTTGGTCGATTTCACGGAACTGCACCTGCATGCCTTCGCTGGTCTGGCGGGCGATGGCCGAGGACTGGTCCGCCGTGCCGCGGGCCTCGGTGATGCTTTGCTTGATCTGGGCGATAGTCGGTTGCAGCTTGTCGAGGAAGCGGTTGAACCAGTTCACCAGTTCGCCCAGTTCATCCTTTTTGCTGTAGGCCAAGCGTTGGGTGAGGTCGCCGTCGCCGCTGGCGATGTCCTTGAGCATCGCGGCCACGCTGTTGATCGGGCGGGTTACGCCGGTGGCGGTCAGCCAGATCAACAGCAGGCCGAGCAACGCGGCGGCAGCCGCTACCAGTAAGGCTTTGAGCGTACCAGCCGCCTGCGCATCATCGAGCACGGCTTGCAGCTTGACGTTATCAGCCAGCATCACGGCTTTTGGCAGCTTGATCACCACGCCCCAGGATTTGGCATCGCTAATCGGCTTGACCGGGTACACGGCGCGAATGGTATCGCCCTGTTCTCGGATCACGTGATTGTCACTGGCCAGCAGTTGCACGATCTCTTTGCCTTCGGCGCCGAGGGTATCGATAAGATTCTTGCCGACCTTGGCTGGTTCGCCGCTGTACGCAGCAATCAGGCCGGTGCTGGAGAGAATCTCCAGGTGCGCCGCGCCATTGAACAAGTCTTTCTGTGCGGCATCGGTGGACGCTTGCAGGGCGGTAAGGGCGATATCGACACCAACGATACCGATGACTTTGCCTTCCACGATCAGCGGCATCGAAATGGTGGTCATCAGCACGGGTTTGCCGGCCACTGTGTCTTCATACGGGTCCAACAGGCATGTACTGCGGGTGTCGCGCGGGCAGGTGTACCAGATGTTGTAGGGCGTACCACTGAGGTTGAGGGTAGTCTTGGTCAGGTCGTCCTCGACCATGATGGTGTTCAGGCCTGCGCCACCGGCTCGGCTCCAGTAGCTGGAGAAGCGGCCTTTTTCGTTGGACACGCGAGCCTTGTCGTCGACGAATTCGCTGTCCTTGCCATCCAACCCGTTGGGCTCGAATGACAGCCAGATGCCCAGCACCTTGTTGTTGCGCTCGAATGCGGTTTTTACGCTCTGGTTGAGTTCTTCGCGCAGGGCGCCGGCTTCAAGGGCACGCTTGGTCCCCAAGTTACGCAGGTCTTTGATCTGGTCGGCAAGGGCAGTCAACGCTACCTGACTGTCACCGAAAGTTTTCTGCAGTTGCACGGCCTGCTCCGCAGCCTTGGCTTGCAGCAACTGTTCCACGCCAGCGGTGAGCATGCGTGAGCTTGAATCACTGACTAACTGATCGTTCTGGTTAGTGGTGTAGATATTGATGCCGACCACCAGTGCAATCACGCCCAATAGGCAAAGCCCGGACAGCAGCACGATTTTCAAGCGGATAGAGAGGGTGTCGAACATAGGCTCACTCACGAATGGACTTGTTGGAATGCACAGCACGGCCAAGTCCATTCAGCGCTATATCCGGAGCATCGGCGCGGTAGGGGCTTTCATGAGCAGAAGGCGATGGGCGGTAGGAAAACGCCTACAGGTAGGGTTATACGGGCTGTGCGAGCCGTTCGGGGCGTGACCAGATCCACAGATTGCCCAGGCTCATCCCGGCAATCGCCAGGTAGATGGGCCAGCCATGGTCGAGCATCACCAGCATCAGGATCGCGCACAACAGCATGCTCACGGTGGCACTGACTTTGGCCCGGCGCGCGATGATCTTGCCGTTGCGCCAGTTGAACAGGATCGGCCCAAACAGGCGGTGGTTTTCCAGCCAGGCGCTGAGGCGTGGCGAGCTTTTGGTCGCGGCCCAGGCGGCCAGCAGGATGAACTCGGTGGTGGGCAAACCGGGTATCACAATCGCCACCAGCCCGATGCCCAGGCTGACATAGGCCAGCAGGCCGAACAGGATCTGTGCGATTTTCGAGGTGGATTGGGTTTTGCCGGTCATGGTGAAGCTTTTCTTGGGGAAGGTTTACAAAAAAGTCCGAACTTAAATGCGATCAAAATGTGGGAGGGGGCTTGCCCCCGATGGCGGTGGGTCAGTTACCTATTTGTTGGCTGATGCACCGCTATCGGGGGCAAGCCCCCTCCCACATTGGGTTGCATTTCAATTTGCGGGATCAGGCCAGTTCAGGGGCGCTAGCGTACGCCTGTTCCAGCAACACGGTGAAGCGCACAAACGCATCCACCGCGCCTTTTTCTACCGCGGCCTCTTCCTCGGGGCTGAATTGCAGGCCGTCGAGGGTGCGGGTGAAGCGCTTCCAGCCTTCGGCACGACCGCCGGCTGGCTCACCCAAGTGGCGGGCCCCAAAGGTTTCGCTCAAGCCGAGGCCTACGGCGCGCTTGATCAGGAACGCGGCGCCCAACTTGGAGCCTTCCGAGACGAACAGCCAGCCCAGGGCTTCTGCTTTGCTCGGGTTGCTCACTGCACCGGCCACCGCAGCCGGCACTTCGGTGTCCAGGTCGGCGAGGTCCAGCTTGGCGGCTTCGGCGCGGCAGCGTGCGGCGAGGTCAGGCACGATCTTGATCAGTTCGGCATCGTTGTACAGGGCCACCAGTTCCGACTGGAACAGGTACTGCGCCACCACGAAACGGGCAAAGTTGGCCTGGGTTTCGAACGGGGCATGGGCCTTTACCAGTGCATCCAGCTTGGTGTGCGGCTCGTTGGTGATCTGGTTCAGGCGCTGGGAGCGCAGGCTTGGACGTTCTGCGTTAGGAGAAGCGGTCATGAAAAAGTCCTTGAGAAGGGGAGCGCCTTGGTGCCCGAAAGAGAGCGGTTATCAACTAGACGAACAAGAAGACGCGGCACAGTAAAAAATCCTCACCTCGTCGTTGATATTTCGACGAGGTGAGAAGGGCTTGGTCAGATATCCCAGATCACGTTAATCGCAAAGTTGCGGCCGGGCTGTGTCAGGCGGTCGAGGTTGGCCGGGCCGGTTACCGCGGCTTCGCCGACGCTGTCGTAGCTGCGTACGTCATCCCAGTTCCAGTACTTCTTGTCGGTGAGGTTGTAGAGGCCGCCGTTGATGGTCACGTCGCTGGTGACTTTGTAGTAGGCGGTCAGGTCGACAACGCCGAAGCCGGGCGTCTTGAATGGGCCGCTGGTGTCGCCGTCCGGCGCGTGGAAGGTGGAGCTGTCTACGCGATTCTGCTTCTTCACCAGGGTCCAGCTCAGCAGGCCACCGTAATTTTCCTGGTCGTAGCCCAGGCCGAACACGCCCTTGAGCGGGTTGACGCTGTTCAGCGGTTCGCCGTTTTGGTCGTTGCGACCGTAGGCATAGGAGACCGCACCCTGGGTGTATAGGCCTTGTGGGGCACCGAATGCATCCAGGTTCAGGCGGCCCTTGGCTTCGGCGCCCTTGACGCTGGCGCGCTTGATATTGACGGCTTGGAACTGCTCGGCAGTGCCGCCGACCACGACGTTGTCTTCGTCGATAAAGTCGCGGTATTTGTTATAGAACACCGCCACCTCAAAGGAACCCTCGTCGAACTTGCCGCGAATCCCGGTTTCGATGCCTTTGCTGGTCTCCGGCTTGAGGTCCGGATTGGGTTCGACGGTGTAGCCCAGGTTCAAGTTTTCAAAGCGGCCGTACAGCGACTTGGCGGACGGCGTGCGGAAACCTTCGGCGTATTGGCCGAACCAGGTGTATTGGTCCGTCAGCGCGTAGGTCAGGCCAAACTTGGGCGTCACGCGGTGCCAGGTTTTCTTCTTGTCGCTCACCGTTTCCGCACCTGTCGGGTTGACGGTGTTGAGGAATGCCTGGGTCAGCTTGGGTTTGAGCTGGGTGTAGTCATAGCGCACGGCGGGGAGGAAGGTCCATTTGTCCCAAGTGATCTGGTCCTGTGCGAACAGCGAATAGGTGTTGATGGTCGGGTCGGGGAAGTCGCTGGCCTTCTTCACGCTATCGGAGGCCATCGGGCTGGGCGCGCCGATGGCGGTGCAACCGCTGCCGACGGCCACGCAGGTGGCGCTGCCCTCGCGCGAGCCGGTGACTTTCTGCTGCTTGAGGGTGGTGCCGTAGGTCACTTGGTGATCGGTTTCACCAAGGCTGAACGCTTTGTCCAACTGTGCATCGAAGACCCACTGTTTTTCCTGGTAGAGCGTGTCGCGTGTGCGCAGGACGCGACGACCGGATTGATAGATTTCGGCGGTGGTCTGGTCGGTCTTGGCGATCTGGTAATTGACGCTGGTCTTGATGCGGTCGGCAATCGGCGACTCAAGGGCGAAGCTGTTTTCCAGGCCGAAACGTTCACGGGTGATGGTGTCGTTACCACGACGATCACGGTAGAGGTTGAAGCCTCGGCCGCCGATGAACGGGCCGCCCACCGCGTTCTTCAGGTTGACGTCGCGATCATCCTTGTACTTCTCGTACGTCAGACCCAGGCGGTTGTCATCGCCATAGTTCCAGCCGAGCTTCGCAAGGATGTTAGTGGTGCGCGCTTCTTCCGGGTTGGCGCCTGTGCGATCCAGGCCGGTGGCGTTGTTGCCGTCGTAGGACTCAGTTTCGTGACCGTTGCGCTGGCTCAGGTGCAGCAAACCGTCGAAGTCTTGAACGCGGCCGGCGAAGGTGCCAGAGGTCAGCCAACTTTCGTCGGCGGAGCTGTAGCCGGTCTTCAGGCGGGCGCCGAAGTCTTGGCCTGGCTTGATGATGTCAACCGGGTCGAGGGTGAAGTAACTGACGGCGCCGCCGATGGCGCTGCTGCCGTAGAGGGCCGACGCCGGCCCGCGCAGGATTTCCACGCGCTTTACGATTTCCGGGTCGACGTAGTTGCGGCGGGTCTTGGCGTAGGGGCCGTTGAAGAAGTTGCCCGGCACTTCCACACCGTCCACTTGAGTAAGGATACGGTCGCCATCGATGCCGCGAATGTTGAAGCCGGCATTACCTGCTCGTGTACCAGCGCCGCCTACCGAGACGCCGGGCTCGTAGCGCACCAGTTCCCGGATGTTGTTGACGTTCTGGCGGTCCAGTTCCTCACGCTCATGCACACTGACGGTACTCGGCACGCTGTTCACATCCTGCACGTTACGGGTTGCGCTGATGGTCACCTGTTGCAGATTGAGGGTGCTGCCCGCTGCGCGCTTTTCCAGCACGATGTTGTTATTGCCCAGTTTGCGGTAGCTCAGGTTGGTCCCCACCAACAGCCGGTCCAACGCTTTTTCTGGCGACAATGGGCCGCGTGCGCCAGGAGACGACACGCCCTGGCCCAGCTCTGCGGGCAGGCCGACTTGCCAGCCGGTCACGGCGGTAAAGGCGTTGAGCGCCGAGACCAGCGGCTGCTGTTCGATGCTGAAGGTGTAGTTGCCCTGGCTGCGCGAAACCGGTTCGGCAGCGGTGGCGGCCATGGCCGGCGCGCCGGCCAGCAGGATGGCGGCAGTCAACAAGGATAGGACGGGCGAAGAAGACCGGCGGTTGAAACGAGAGGACATCGAAAGCGCTCCGGGGGACGAATCTTATAGTTGCGAACCGATTCAAATAGGAATCAGTTGCATTGGCTAAGACGAGACGTATCGCCGAAGGTTATCGAGTAAAAATAATTCTCATTTAGTTCAGGATGACCAGCGCCGGGTATTCCGAGAGCTTGGCAGAGGTGATGTGCGCCAGTGAACGCACGACGTCCAGGGGTTGATCGAGCCGGTAATTGCCGGTGACCGCGACGCTGGCGAGTTGGTCGTTGGTGTTGACGATCCAGCCGGGGTAATAGCGGCGCAACTCGGCGAGCACTTCGCTCATCGGGCAGTTTTCAAAAATCAGCCGGCCTTGCACCCAGGCCAGGTCCTTATTGGCGTCCAGCTTGGCCGGTTGGCCGAAGCCTTTGGGGCCGATGCGGATACTTTCGCCGGCGCGCAGGCGTACGCGGGCATCGTCGAAAGTGTTGCTGAGGTCGACATCACCGCGCTGCACTTGCACCTGGGCCTCCCCATTGAGGTAGCGCACGGCGAAGGCGGTGTCGCGCACGCTGGCGCGCACCGGGCCGGCGTCGATTTCCAGGGGCTGGCCATGGTTGGGCACAACCTCGAAAAAAGCCTCGCCCTGGTACAGGCGGGCGATGCGCTGGTGGTCCTTGATGCTGCTGGAGAACGCCGAGTTGGTGTTCAGCAATACTTTCGAGCCGTCGTCCAATTGCAGACGTTGTCGTTCGCCCACCACGGTCAGGTGGTCGGCCTGCAGGCGCACCGGCAGGTTGCTGAAGCTGAACAGCCCGATCAGCAACACTGCGGCGGTGGCGAGCGGTTTCCAATGGGGTTTGATTCGGCGCCAGGCGCTGGGCTTGCGCGGCGCGGCCAGGGCCACCGCGGCGCTGTGAACCGGCGCGCCACCCCAGGCGGCCTGGGCCTTGGCGAAGGCGTTGACGTGGGCCGGGTCGCGGGCCAGCCAGGCTTCAAACTCGGCCTGCTGCCCAGCTTGCGGGCACTGCAAGGCAATCAGCCAATCCAGGGCCTGGTCCATAGCCGTGTCTTGCAGCACCTCATGAGCCAGCTCATGAGGGCGCAGTTTATTGGGGTCCGTCACGGTGTTCCTCGGGTCTTCGCCACGTTCTATTCATTATTCCTACAGCTCGGGTCGACATTTCTGTCGCGTGCAGCTTAAGGCCGATCCAGCCGGTCGGCCACACCTACGCAGATGGCCATGATCAATTTCAGTTCCTTTTGCACGGTGCTCAGGGACACGTCCAACTGATCGGCAATCTCCTGATAGCTGCACCCGTGCAGGCGGCTGAGGATGAAAATCTGCTGCTGGCGGGCGCTCAATTGGCCCAGGCTGACGCTCAGGTGTTCAAGCAGTTGCTCGGCCTGAGTCGCATCTTCGGGGGTGCTGATAGGGGCGGCGACGCTTTGCAGGATGTCCAGCGGGACATCTTCCTGCAGCGTGCGGGCCTGGATTCTGCGTGAGCGCAGGTGATCCAACGCGAGGTTACGTGCGGTTTGATAAACGAAGGGTTCAAGGTGATCGATCGGCCGCTCGCTGAGGGCCCGTGTGACGCGCAGGTAGGTTTCCTGCAGCAGGTCCTCGGCGGTGCTGTGGTTATTCACCATCCGCTGCAAGGTGCGTAGCAGAATCACCCGTTGGGTGAGAAAGACTTGGTTGAAGCGAGATTGGCTCACAGTGATACCAGACCGATTTGCAGCAAATGATAATGCTTATCATCAACTCAAATGGCAAGTGGCTATTTCTCTGGGCCTACTTAGAACAATGTGGGAGGGGGCTTGCCCCCGATAGCGGTGTGTCAGTCAACACATTCCTGACTGATACACCACCATCGGGAGCACGTCGAATCGCCCCTCCCAAAGGATCGCTTTATTCGGCGTTACACAGTGCCAGGCAGTTATCCAGCATACGGTTGGAGAAGCCCCACTCGTTGTCGTACCAGGCCAATACTTTGAGCAACTTGCCGCTGACCTTGGTGTGATTGGCGTCGAAGATCGACGACAGCGGGTTGTGGTTAAAGTCACTGGAAACCAGGGGCAGGGTGTTGTAACCGAGGATCTTCGAGTGCTGGCTGGCTTCCTTGAGCAGCGCGTTGACCTCTTCGGCAGTGGCTTCTTTCTTCAGCGTTACGGTGAGGTCTACCAGGGACACGTTGATTACCGGCACGCGCACGGCCATGCCGGTCAGCTTGCCCGCCAGTTCCGGCAGCACCAGGCCCACCGCTTCGGCAGCGCCGGTTTTGCTTGGGATCATGTTCTGGGTGGCGGAGCGCGCGCGGTACGGGTCGGTGTGGTAGACGTCGGTCAGGTTCTGGTCGTTGGTGTAGGCGTGGATGGTGGTCATCAGGCCACTCTCGATGCCCAGCTCGCGGTGCAGCACCTGGGCGACCGGCGCCAGGCAGTTGGTGGTGCACGAGGCGTTGGAGATGATCTGGTGGGACTGACGCAGAATGTCGTGGTTCACGCCATACACCACAGTGGCGTCCGCGCCTTTGGCCGGTGCCGAGATGATCACCTTGCGCGCGCCGGCGGTAATATGGGCGGCGGCCTTGTCACGGTCGGTGAACAGACCGGTGCATTCGAATACCACGTCAATCTTGTGTGCAGCCCATGGCAGGTCAGCCGGGTTGCGAATGGCACTCACGGCAATCCGGTCACCGTTGACGGTCAGGCTTTCCTGATCGTGGGCGACCTCTGCGTCGAATGTGCCATGTACGGTGTCGTATTTGAGCAGGTGGGCATTGATCGAGCTGTCGCCCAGATCGTTGATGGCGACGATCTGCAAATCCTGGCGGTAGCCTTGGGTATACAGTGCGCGCAGGACATTACGGCCAATACGGCCAAAACCATTGATTGCGATACGAAGAGTCATTGGAGAGTGCCTGTCGTCGATTTGTTGTAAGAATTACAAGATTATTCGCATAAAAATAGAAAACAAGCCTTTTTAGTGGCAATATTTTGTTCAATCTACAACGAGTGACCTGAATCAACTGGTCCGATGATTCAAACGACACCCTGCCATCCCATGCGCTGCGGGCGTTTGATCAGCATAGACACTCAGGTCGCCACATCCGTTAGCCTGGAGTTCTACACATGCATCCCCGCGTTCTTGAGGTCACCGAACGGCTTATCGCCCGCAGCCGCGCCACTCGCGAGGCTTACCTTGCGCTCATTCGCGGCGCCGCCAGCGACGGTCCGATGCGCGGCAAGCTGCAATGCGCCAACTTTGCCCACGGCGTGGCCGGTTGCGGCACCGAAGACAAAAACAGCCTGCGCATGATGAATGCCGCCAACGTGGCAATTGTTTCCTCATATAACGACATGCTGTCGGCGCACCAGCCGTACGAACATTTCCCTGAACAAATAAAGAAAGCTCTGCGTGAAGTCGGCTCGGTCGGCCAGTTCGCTGGTGGTACGCCTGCAATGTGCGACGGTGTGACCCAGGGCGAGCCGGGGATGGAGCTGAGCCTGCTCAGCCGTGAAGTCATTGCTATGTCCACGGCGGTGGCGCTGTCCCACAACATGTTCGACGCCGCATTGATGCTGGGCATCTGCGACAAGATCGTCCCCGGCCTGATGATGGGCGCGCTGCGCTATGGTCACCTGCCGATGATCTTCGTACCGGGCGGCCCAATGCCGTCGGGTATCTCCAACAAGCAGAAAGCCGACGTGCGCCAGCGCTACGCCGAAGGCAAGGCCACTCGCGAAGAGCTGCTGGAATCGGAGATGAAGTCCTACCACAGCCCCGGCACCTGCACCTTCTACGGCACTGCCAACACCAATCAACTGTTGATGGAAGTGATGGGCCTGCACTTGCCGGGCGCTTCATTCGTCAACCCGTACACGCCGCTGCGTGACGCGCTGACCCGTGAAGCCGCGCATCAGGTTACGCGCCTGACCAAGGCCAACGGCAACTTCACGCCGATCGGCGAGATCGTCGACGAGAAATCCATCGTCAACTCCATCGTCGCCCTCAACGCGACCGGCGGGTCCACCAACCACACCCTGCACATGCCGGCCATCGCCATGTCGGCAGGCATCATCCTCACCTGGGACGATATGGCTGACCTCTCCGAGGTGGTGCCGACCCTGTCCCACGTGTATCCAAACGGCAAGGCCGATATCAATCACTTCCAGGCGGCGGGCGGCATGTCGTTCCTGATCCGTGAGCTGCTGGAAGCGGGCCTGCTCCACGAAGACGTCAACACCGTGGCCGGCAAGGGCCTGAGCCGATACATCCAGGAACCATTCCTGGTCGACGGCGAGCTGGTTTGGCGTGACGGTCCTATCGAAAGCCTCGACGAAACCATCCTGCGGCCCGTGGCCCGTGCGTTCTCGCCGGAAGGTGGTCTGCGCGTGATGGAAGGCAACCTCGGCCGCGGTGTGATGAAAGTCTCTGCGGTAGCCCCAGAGCACCAGATCGTCGAAGCGCCGGCGGTGGTGTTCCAGGATCAGCAGGATCTGGCCGATGCGTTCAAGGCTGGTCAGTTGGAAAAAGATTTCGTCGCGGTGATGCGCTTCCAGGGCCCGCGCTCCAACGGCATGCCCGAGCTGCACAAGATGACGCCGTTCCTGGGTGTGCTGCAGGACCGTGGTTTCAAGGTGGCATTGGTGACAGACGGGCGTATGTCCGGCGCGTCGGGTAAGATTCCCGCCGCGATTCACGTCAACCCCGAAGCCCAGAGCGGCGGGCCGCTGGCGCGAGTGCGCGATGGCGATATCATTCGTGTGGATGGCGTTACCGGCACCTTGGAGCTTAAGGTGGACGCCGAAGAATTTGCAGCGCGCACGCCTGCCACGGGCCTTCTGGGCAATAACGTGGGGGCCGGCCGCGAGCTGTTTGGATTTATGCGCTTGGCCGCAAGCTCCGCAGAGCAGGGCGCCAGCGCCTTTACCTCTGCCTTGGAGACGCTTAAGTGAAGTTAGCGCTGGTCGGTGATATCGGGGGTACCAACGCCCGTTTTGCAGTGTGGCGGGATTCGGCACTGCATTCGATTCGCGTGCATGCCACGGCGGATTACCCAACCCCTGAAGAGGCGATCAAGGTCTATCTGAAGGAAGAGGGCCTGGAAATCGGGGACATCGGCGCGGTGTGCCTGTCGGTGGCCGGGCCGGTGAGTGGCGATGAATTCAAATTCACCAACAATCACTGGCGCCTGAGCAAGACGGCGTTCTGCAAGACCTTGCAGGTGGATGAACTGCTGCTGGTCAATGACTTCTCCGCCATGGCCCTGGGGATGACCCGCCTGCAACCCGACGAATTTCGCGTGGTTTGTGAGGGCACGCCGGAGCCGTTGCGCCCGGCGGTGGTGATCGGGCCTGGCACTGGCCTGGGCGTCGGCACACTGCTGGATCTCGGCGCAGGTCGTTACGCGGCGTTGCCGGGGGAGGGCGGCCACGTCGACCTGCCCCTGAGCAGCCCTCGGGAAACCCAGTTGTGGCAACACATTTACAACGAGATTGGCCACGTCAGCGCTGAAACGGCGTTGAGCGGTGGCGGCTTGCCGCGTCTGTACCGCGCGATTTGTGCGGTGGACGGTCACGCGCCTGTGCTCGACACGCCCGAGGCCATCACGGCTGCAGGCTTGGCCGGCGACCCGGTGGCGATGGAAGTGTTGGAGCAGTTCAGCGTCTGGCTGGGCCGAGTGGCGGGCAACAATGTGCTGACCACCGGTGGACGCGGTGGTGTGTATATCGTGGGTGGGGTGATTCCGCGGTTTGCCGACTTTTTCATCAAGAGCGGCTTTGCCAAGAGTTTCAGCGACAAAGGCTGCATGAGCGACTACTTCAAAGGTATTCCGGTGTGGTTGGTGACCGCGCCGTATTCCGGGTTGACCGGGGCGGGTGTGGCGTTAGAGCAGGCATTTGCTTAGGCAGTGACCTGCCCCCGATGAGGCCATCAAGAACACCCCATAACAACAAGGAGGACCCCGTGAGCGTAATCAGTAAATCGATTCTCCTCGTCGACGACGACCAGGAAATCCGCGAATTGCTGCAAACCTACCTCAGTCGCGCCGGCTTCCAGGTGCGTGGCGTGCCGGATGGCGCGGGGTTCCGCCAGGCGATGAACGAGGCGCCGTGCGACCTGGTCATCCTCGATGTGATGTTGCCAGACGAAGATGGCTTCAGCCTCTGCCGTTGGATCCGCCAGCACCCGCGCCAGGCGCAGGTGCCGATCATTATGCTTACCGCCAGTTCTGACGAAGCCGACCGCGTGATCGGCCTGGAACTGGGCGCCGATGACTATATCGGCAAGCCGTTCAGCCCTCGCGAGTTGCAGGCGCGGATCAAGGCTCTGTTGCGGCGCTGCCAGTTTGGCCAGGAGCGCAGTGGGAGTGGCGATGTGCTGGTGTTCGATGAATGGCGCCTGGACATGATCAGCCATCGGCTGTTCCACGTGGACGGCGAGGAAGTGATTCTCTCCGGTGCCGACTTCGCACTGCTCAAGTTGTTTCTCGACCATCCGCAACAAATTCTCGATCGCGACACTATCGGCAACGCCACCCGTGGCCGCGACCTGATGCCGCTGGACCGCATCGTCGACATGGCGGTCAGCCGCCTGCGCCAACGCCTGCGCGACACCGAAAAGCCCCCGAGGCTGATCCGCACCGTACGTGGCAGCGGTTATCAACTGGCAGCCAGCGTGGTTGCCGGCAATGTCCACTGAGCCGGTGACCGAACGCCGGCGCCGCTTCCCGGTACCGCGCTCGCTGCTGGGACGCATGCTGCTGCTGACCTTGCTTGCGGTGTTGTTCGCCCAGGCGTTGTCCAGCGTGATTTGGGTTTCGCAGTTGCGTGCTACCCAGCTTGAGGGCCTGGTCACCAGCGCTCGCAGCCTGGCCCATTCGATGACCGCCAGTGTGAGTTACTTCCGTTCGTTGCCGGTGGCCTATCGTCCGCTGGTTCTCGACCAATTGCGTAGCATGGGCGGCACCCGGTTTGTAGTCACCCTTAATGACCGTCCGCTGGACATGCAGGTATTGCCCGAAACCCCACGCAAGCAGGCGGTGCTGGTGGCCGTGGACGAAGTACTTCGCCAGACCCTGGGCGCCGACGTGCACATCTCGGTGGAATTCGTCAGCGCCGAAGACCTGCGCATCTTTAATGCCGGCCTCAAGCTTGATGAGTTGCCGCGCTCTTGGGCCCATTACGCGCTGACCCTGGAACCGGTAAACCCGCCGGTGCTGGTGACCCAGATCCAACTCGCCCCCGGCGAATGGCTGTACATCGCCTCGTTGCTGCCTGAGCCCTACACCAGCCTTGAAGAACAGGGCCTACCGTCGCAGCAGGTGTGGTTTATCGTGTTGACCAGCGGTTTTCTTCTGTTGTTCATTGGCCTGCTGGTGCACTGGCAAAGCCGCCCCCTCAAGCGCTTGGCGCGGGCAGCGCGAGACATGTCTCTCGGCGCCGATGTGGAGCCGGTGGCCGAAGGCGGCGGCAGTGAAGTGGTGGAAGTGGGCCGCGCGTTTAATGCCATGCGCGAGCGCATCAGCCGCTATTTGACCGAGCGCAGCCAACTGTTCAGCGCGATTTCCCACGACCTGCGCACACCGATCACCCGCCTGCGTCTGCGTGTGGAACTGCTCGAAGACGAAAACCTGCAAACCAAATTTGGCCGTGACCTGGATGAATTGGAGTTGCTGGTGAAGGGCGCGCTGCAATGTGTGAAAGACACCGATATCCACGAGAACATCCAGCCGGTCGACCTCAACCATGTGCTCGAATGCCTGGTAGAGCCTTATGTGGCGCCAAACGGTAACGGCCGTGTGACCCTGGATGGCGCTGCATTGGCGACCTATCCGGGCAAGCCGCTGGCGCTCAAGCGGTGTATCGGCAACCTGATCGATAACGCGTTGAAGTACGGGCAGAACGCGCATTTGCATATCGAAGATGATGGTGCGCAGTTTGTCCTGCACGTCGACGATGAAGGTCCCGGCGTTCCGGAGCAGCGTTTGGAACAGGTATTCGAGCCGCACTTCCGCCTGTCCGGGCAGCAGCAGGGCTATGGGTTGGGCCTGGGGATTGCGCGCAATATTGCCCACAGCCATGGCGGTGAAGTGAGTTTGCAGAATTTGCGGGAGGGGGGCTTACGGGTGACCCTGCAACTACCGCGCACCCTGGATTGAATGCTCGCGGCCCCATGTGAGAGGGGGCTTTCCCCCGATGGCAGTGTCTCAGTCTGGTATCTAAAGCAGACCCACCGCTATCGGGAGCAAGCCCCCTCCCACATTTTGATCTTCATTCGGTCAGATGCTTTGGCGCAGGCGGGCCAGATCCCGCAGCGGCGGCGCCCCAAACAATCGGCTGTATTCCCGACTGAACTGCGACGGGCTTTCATACCCCACCCGATAGCCCGCCGCTGATGCTTCCAGCCCTTCGGCGATCATCAATCTGCGTGCTTCCTGCAAGCGCAACTGCTTCTGGTACTGCAAGGGGCTCATGGCGGTGATTGCCTTGAAGCGGTGGTGCAATGTCGAAACGCTCAGGTTCACTTCCTTGGCCAGATCATCAATGCGAAGCGGTTGTTCGTAGTTGCCATTGAGCCACTTGATCGCTTGGCTCACCCGATGGCTCTGGCTGTTGGCCACGGCAATTTCATACAGGCGATAACCCTGCGGCCCACGTAGCAAGCGGTAAAGAATTTCCCGGTTGATCAGTGGGGCCAGCATGGCGATGTCTTTGGGCGTATCCAGCAAGCGCGCCAGGCGCAGCACCGCGTCGAGCAATTGGTTGTCAATCCGGTCCACGTACATGCCGCGTGATGTCGGGCGTGTGGGTACGCCCATGGGACCGGCTTCAGCGATCAGGGCGGTGAGCTGCGCCGGGTCGATATTGATCCGCACCGACAGGTTCGGATCGTCGGGCGTGGCGTCGATGATCCGCCCGGCCACCGGCATCGCCACCGAGAACACCAGGTAATTGAGCGGGTCGTAGGCAAAGATTTCATCCGCCAGGCGCACTTCCTTGCTGCCGTTGGCAAGGATGCACAGCGCGGGTTCCACCAGCACCGGCATAAAGTCGCGTGGCGTGTTGTGGCGGTTCAGGTAGAGCGACGTGATCGCGGTACCGTAGGAGCCATCTTCCCAAGTATGCCTGTGCACGATACTGGCCAGTTCGGCACGCTGCTTTTCCATCTCGGCATCGAGAGGAATGGACTGATATTCGGGCGACGACATGAAGCGTCCTCTGCAGGCGGCTTTGATGGGGTCAGCTTAGCGGCGGCTTTTCAAATAGTGTTAGGTCGATTCTGCACAATCCTTGCCTGATCCTGCGGCGTATCGCCAATCAGGCAAGCGTGAGGCCTGTCATCTCCCTGAAATACTGCGTTTGTGCATGGCGCAAAACCAGTGAGCCGAGTACCCGGTTTACGCTTCTCGCAGGATTGTGCAATAAGCCGGCAGGAATCGACTAACCGCGCCTACCCGCGCGCCGTTATCTTTGATCCTGTGGCAGCACACCCTCACCGTGTTTGCCGAGCATCACTTCTCAACGGGAGAGTCGAACATGTCCACCCCCATTCCCGCGAGCCATATGGCCTTTATCCGCGCCCGCACCGGGTGCAGCACCGAACTCGGTGCACGCTTGAGCAGTTTGATCGAACCGGGTCGCCAGGCTCAGGGTTGTCTGCAATTCTCGTTGCAGCATTCCCAGGTCGATCCCGATGTGTGGTTGGTCTCGGGTTTCTGGAGCAGCGAGCAGGCGATGAGTGCCTACTTCAGCTCGCCGGCCCTGATGATCTTTACCGAGCTGTTGAACGACATGGTGGTGCGCAGCATGGACTTCCAAACCTTCACCGACGCATCCGCCACCAACGCCTATGGCGAGTACCTGCAACTCGCTGGGTGAACAGGTTTAGAATGGCCGCCTTTCCATTGGCCAGGACCTGCAACATGGCACGTAAACAATTTGCCCACCACGAAGCCGTATCCGCCGTAGTACCGGGTGAAGGGGGCTACAGCGCCGCCGTCGCCGTCAAGGCACTGGATGGTATGGGGGCACCGAAGTTTCACAAGATCCTGGATGGACAGACGTTCAAGACCGCCTCCGACGCCGATGATGCAGCCACCGTGCAGCTTGAGCGGTTGATCGGTGTGGATGAAGAGGGGCAGCTGACCTGGGCGAGCGCCGCCATCTGAACAACGCCGACAATCTAATGTGGGAGGGGGCTTGCCCCCGATAGCAGTGTGTCAGTCAACAAAGATGTTGAATGTGCCATTGCCATCGGGGGCACGCCCCCTCCCACATTTTTGTTGTATTTCAGTCAGGGTTTGCTGGCGCCTGGGCGATACATCTTGAACAGCGCCTCCGGCCCCAGCTGGAAGTAATCCGCCGGGCCGCCACCACGCAGGATCGGCTCGGCGGCGGCGGTGTCGTAGATGCCATCCTTGAGCAGCCACTTGGCAATGTGCACCGCGACCACCTCGCCCAGCACCAGCCAGCTCGGCACCAACCCTTTGTCGGCGCGTTGCAGCTGGATGATCTGCGTCACCTTGCATTCAAATGACACCGGGCTCTCGCCCACCCGTGGCACGGCGACGATTTTCGAGGCCACCGGCGTCAGGCCGGACAACTCGAACTCATTCACCTCCGGCGAGACCGCCGCGCAACTCTGGTTCATCTGCTCGGCCAGCGGGCGGGTAGCCAGGTTCCATACGAACTCGCCGGTCTGTTCGATATTGTTCAGGCTGTCTTTGCGCCCGACACTGGAAAACCCAATGATCGGCGGAATGTAGTTGAACGCATTGAAGAAGCTGTAGGGCGCCAGGTTCAGGCGGCCTTCGCTGTCGTGCGACGAGATCCAGCCGATTGGCCGTGGACCAACGATGGCGTTGAACGGGTCATGTGGCAGGCCGTGGCCGTTGGCGGGTTCGTAGAAATGGATATCGTCAGACATGAGCCGGGGTTCCTGCTACGCAATTCTGGGAGGCGGTCATAGTGCAACCCGTGGCAGCGAATTTCCATCAAGCCATGGAATTTTCATTCATCGCCCACCTATTTTTCACAGCGGCCCGTTCAGTCTGCGCACAAGGTCGACACCCCTATAAGTCGGCCATCGAAAGACTGAGCTTCGGAGCCTTCTACCTTATGAATAAACTTCCTCAGATCACCCTGGCGTTCTGGGTCATGAAAATCTGCGCAACCACCTTGGGCGAAACCGCCGGGGACTTGTTGTCGATGACCCTGAATGTCGGTTATGCGATCAGTTCGATGATTTTGATCAGCGTGTTCCTGGTCACCCTGGTGACGCAACTTTGGTCCAAAACCTACAACCCGGTGCTGTACTGGATCGTGATTTTGTCCACCAGCACTGCGGGTACCACGATGTCCGACTTCATGGACCGTACCCTGGGGCTGGGTTACGCCACGGGGTCGATGATCCTGATTGTGATCCTCATGATCATTTTTGCGCTGTGGCACCTCAGCGGTGACTCGCTGAACGTGAACAAGGTGCAGACCTTCCGGGGTGAGTTGTTCTATTGGATGGCGATCCTGTTCTCCAACACACTGGGCACCGCATTGGGCGACTTCCTGGCGGATGATTCGGGTCTCGGCTTCGCCGGTGGTGCCTTGTTGATTGGCTCGACCATCGCTGCGGTGGTGGCGCTCAAGTACTTCACCCAAATCTCGTCGGTGTTGTTGTTCTGGGTGGCGTTTGTGTTGACCCGGCCGTTTGGTGCAACCCTGGGCGACTTCCTGACCAAGCCCCATGAAAAGGGCGGATTGGATTTCGGCACCATTGGATCATCGGCGGTATTGGCGGCGGTGCTGGTGGTGATGATTGCCGGAGCGTCGTATGCGCAGCGGCGGTATGGGCGCAACGAGGTGGCGGAACTGTCCTGATTAACCCAGCGATGTAAAACCAGTGTGGGAGGGGGCTTGCCCCCTCCCACATGTTTAGTCCGTAGTAATCCGCGAATGTTTGCGGGTGTCTTTCATGGTCACGTAGACCATCAGCGACACCGCGATACACGCAGTCACGTACCAGTAGTAGCCGGTTTCCATCCCGATGCTCTTGAACCACAGCGCGATGTATTCAGCTGTACCGCCGAAGATCGACACGGTCAGTGCATACGGCAGGCCCACGCCCAGGGCACGGATTTCGGTCGGGAACAGTTCGGCCTTCACCACCGCGTTGATCGAGGTGTAGCCACTGACGATGATCAGCGCGGCCATGATCAGGAAGAACGCACCCCACCAGGACTGGATGGTGTGCAGGGTGGTGAGGATAGGCACGGTGAACAGGGTGCCGAGGATGCCGAAGGCGATCAGGATCGGACGACGGCCGACCTTGTCGGACAGCCCGCCGATGATGGGCTGCAGGCACATGAACAGAAACAGCGTTGCCGCCGAGATGGTGGTGGAGTCGGAGATGCTCATCCCGACGGTGTTCACCAGATATTTCTGCATGTAGGTGGTGTAGGTGTAGAACGCCAGGGTGCCGCCCATGGTCAGGCCGACCACGGTCATCAGTTCTTTGGGGTGACGCATCAAGGTGCGCATTGCGCTTTCCTTGGCTTTTTCTTTCTTGGTGAAGGACTCGGTTTCTTCCATGCCACGACGCAGGTACAGCGCGACGACTGCGCACAGGGCGCCGATGGCGAACGGGATACGCCAGCCCCACGCGTACAGTTGCTCGGTGGTGAGTACCTGTTGCAGCACGATCAGCACCGCCAGCGCGATGAGCTGGCCGGAGATCAGGGTTACGTACTGGAAACTGGAGTAGAAGCCGCGACGTTCCTTGGTCGCCATCTCGCTGAGGTAGGTGGCGGAGGTGCCGTATTCGCCGCCGACTGATAGCCCCTGCAGCAAACGGGCAAACACCAGCAGGATGGGCGCACCGATACCAATGGATTCATAGCCCGGGCTCAGGGCAATCAGCAGCGAGCCGAAGCACATCAGGTAGACCGAGGCCATCAGGGCTTTTTTACGCCCGACCTTGTCGGCGTACAGGCCCATCAGCCAGCCACCGATCGGGCGCATCAGGAAGCCCACGGCGAAGATCGCGGCGGTGTTGAGCAGTTGGGCGGTGGTGTCGCCTTTCGGGAAGAAGGCTTTGGCGAAGTACAGCGAGAAAGCGGCGTAGACGTACCAGTCGTACCACTCGACCATGTTGCCGACCGATCCGCTGAAGATCGATTTGATGCGGCTGGAGGTGGTGCGTTCTTTTGCCGGCGCTGCCGCCGACCCCAGAGGCAGGGAGTTGGAGTTATCCATTGAAGGATCCTTCATCTAGTTGTTTTTATGGAGCGGCGCGAGCGCTGCCTGGCTGGGCTATAGCAGGAGCTGTGCCAGGTAGATGAAGGCCCGATCTAGAAGGGGTTGCAGATTTTTTTGAGCGGAAACTTGCTGAAGATTCGGGGCCAATGAGCGGAAATCCGCTCATTCGTCCTTGAGGAACATGTCCCGTGCAAGGCCATGGCGCTGCATCTTTTCATTGAACGTCCGGCGGGGCAGTTGCAGCTCCGTCAATACCGCCTTGATATCGCCCTTGTGCCGGGTCAAGGCGGCCTTCAGGCAATGGGCTTCGAAGGCTTCCTGCTGCGCAGCCAGTGATTGCCCGGCCTCGATGCCCTCCGGCTCCGGCTCGCCAAGGCCTAATACCTGGCGCTCGGCGACGTTGGCCAGTTCACGCACATTGCCGGGCCAGTCGTGGCTGAGCAGGCGCCCCAAGGCTGGGCCGCTCAACGGCTCGGGCGTGCGGCCTAAGCGTTCGGCAGCGCTGTGGGCAAAGTGCTCGTACAGCAGCGGAATATCTTCACGACGCTCGCGCAAGGGCGGCAGGCGCAATTGTGCAACGGTGAGGCGATAGGCCAAGTCTTCGCGAAAGCGTCCGGCGCGGGCCTCTTCAAGCAGGTCAGGCTTGGTCGCGGCAATGATGCGCAAGTCCACATGGATGCTCTGGTTGGAGCCCAGTCGTTCCAGTTTCTGCTCTTGCAATACCCGCAACAGTTTCACTTGTTGGGCCAAGGGCATGCTTTCGATTTCATCCAGGAACAGCGTGCCGCCGTGAGCGTACTCCAGCTTGCCGATGCGCTTGCCCTGGGCGCCGGTGAACGCGCCGCTTTCGTGGCCAAACAACTCGGCTTCAAACAACTGCTCGGGAATTGCCGCGCAATTGAGCGCCACAAACGGCTTCTTGGCCCGCGGGCCGAAATCATGCAGGCAGCGCGCGACCAGTTCTTTACCGCTGCCGGTCTCGCCACGGATCAACACGTTGACCGGCAAGCTGGCCAAGTCGAGCACCTGGCGGCGCAGGTTCTGCAACCCGCGGGACACGCCGAGCAGGCTGGATTCAAGCTGCGAGCGGTGATCGGCCTGTTGATGCAGGCGACGGTTTTCCAGGATCAGCCCGCGTTTGTCCAATGCACGTCGCAGGCTGTTGAGCAGGGCCTCGGGGCTGAAGGGTTTTTCCAGAAAATCGTAGGCGCCGTCGCGCATGGCTTCGACGGCCATCGGCACGTCGCCGTGACCAGTGAGCAATATCACCGGCAAGTCGGCGTCGCGGCGCTGTACTTCGGCGAGCAATTCCAGGCCGCTGAGACCAGGCATGCGCACGTCGCTCAGGATCACACCGGGAAAGTCTTTGGGCAGGTGCGCCAGGCATTCCTCGGCGCGGCTGAACAACTGCACCTCAAACCCTGAGAGGCTCAACCACTGCTCCACGGCCGTGCGAATGCTGGCTTCGTCATCGACTACAATCACCGCATTCAGCATAGGTCCGGCGTCTCCAGCGCGATGGGCAAGGTCAGGGTGAAAGTAGCGCCGTCGCCCTGGTTATCGGCGATCAGGCGTCCGCCCAGTTCGTGCACGATAGCGAAGGACACCGCCAGCCCTAAACCGAGGCCGTCACCCACCGGCTTGGTGGTGAAGAACGGATCGAACACGTTGTTCAGGTGTTCTTCGGGGATCCCGCCGCCGCTGTCGCTGACGGTCAAAAGCCAAAGCTGTTGGTCGGCGTGCAGGCGGATCTCAAGGCGCTTGCGCGGTTTGTCGGCCATGGCGTCGAGGGCGTTGCGCAGCAGGTTGATCAGTACTTGTTCCAGGCGGATGGCATCGCCGCGCACCCAAGCCGGGCGTGTCAGGTCCAGCACGACGCCAATGGCTTCATCGCGCAGGCGCGCGTCGAGCAGATGCAGGGACTGGTCGACCACCGTGGCCAGGTCCAGGCGTTCGCGCAGGCCACTAGGACTTTTGCGCGCGAAGGTCTTGAGATGGCCGGTGAGTGCGGCCATGCGCGTGAGCATGTCGTCCAGCGGCGTGAGCGCCTTGTAGGCGTCGTCCACACGGCCGTGATCCAGCAACAGGCGCAGGGTAGCAAGCTGCATGCGCTGGGCCGTGAGTGGCTGGTTGATTTCGTGGGCGAGGGCGGCGGACATCTGCCCCAGCGCCGCCAGCTTGGCTGATTGCACCAAACCATCCTGGGCGGTGCGCAGGGCCTGGGTGCGTTCTTCCACCAGTTGCTCCAGCTCTTCACGGCTGCGCTGGCGCAAGCGGGCCAGGCGCCAGCGTTGGCTCAGGAACAGCGCGAGGAACACCAGCGCCAGCCAGGAACCGGCGGCGGCCAGTCCCGCGTTGCGTTGGTCTTCAAAAGGAAATTGCGGTTTGCGCAGCAGGTGCAGGGTCCAGCCTTCTGCCTTCAATGGCAGGGATTCCCAGATGTATTGGGCGCTGCCGTCGGGGCCGTTGACGCGCATCAGGTGACTGTTTTCGTCGAAGCGCTGCAGGGTGTCGGTTTCCAGCGCCAGCAGTTGTTTCTTGTCGTACTGGCGGGTGGCCTTGAGCTCAGCGAGGTCATTGGCCGATAGCGGCCGCAGGTTCCGATAGCGCCAGCCAGGCTGGTTGGCAATGAACACGATGCCACGCGCATCGCTGACCAGCAGCAAGTCATTCCCCTGGGCCCATTCTTGCTCAAGCTCAGGGAACTCCAGCTTCACCACCATGGCGCCAAGGAACTGCTCGTGTTCATCGAGCACCGCGCTGGAAAGGAAGTAACCCGGAATCCCGGTGGTCACTCCCACCGCGTAAAAGCGCCCGGTGCCCTGGCTTTTGGTCTGGCTGAAATACGGCCGAAATGCATAGTTGTGCCCGACGTAACTGCTCGGCAGCGCCCAGTTGCTGGCAGCCACGGCCAGGCCGGTGCGGTCCATCAATTCCAGGGTGGACGACTGCGCGGCGCCGTTGATGCGTTCGAGCTTGCGGTTAAGCGCGTCCTGGGTAGCGGTGTCCAACGGGCCTTTTAACGCGCTGATCATTTCCGAGTCCAGTGCGAGCACGGCGGGCAGGGCGCGGTAGCGTTCGATCAGGGTGTGCAGCGAGTTGGCATATAACGCGAGCTGTTGGTTGGCGCGGGCGGCCTCATCCACGAGGGCCTGGCGTTCGGCCTGGCGCGTGGCCAATGCGGCGGCCAGCACCGCACCAGCGATGATCAACAGGGCGTAGAAGGTCAGGCGCAGGGGGCGAGGGATCGCGATCATACGGTGATGAGTAGGCACGGTAAGGGGCAAGCACCATACCACGCGCCATAAAAAAGGCGACTGGGCCATGGGGCCGCAGTCGCCTTTATCCTTGAGGGAAAGTGCTTACTGCACTTCTACCGCCAGGCTTTCACTGATCTTTTGCTGCCAGATGGCAGGACCGGTGATGTGCACGGATTCGCCTTTGCTATCGACTGCAACGGTGACCGGCATGTCTTTGACGTCGAACTCGTAGATCGCTTCCATACCCAGTTCCGCGAACGCGACAACCCGCGACTTCTTGATAGCTTGCGCCACCAGGTAAGCGGCGCCGCCCACGGCCATCAGGTACACGGCCTTGTGGTCCTTGATCGCGTCGATGGCGGTCGGGCCGCGCTCGGATTTGCCGATCATGCCCAAAAGGCCGGTTTGCTCAAGGATCTGACGGGTGAACTTGTCCATCCGCGTCGCGGTGGTCGGGCCAGCCGGGCCAACCACTTCTTCGCGCACCGGATCAACCGGGCCGACGTAGTAGATGAAGCGACCCTTGAGGTCTACCGGCAGGGTTTCGCCCTTGTTCAGCATCTCGACCATGCGCTTGTGCGCAGCGTCGCGGCCAGTGAGCATCTTGCCGTTGAGCAACACGGTTTCGCCCGGTTTCCAGCTCTGGACTTCTTCCGGGGTCAGGGTGTCGAGGTTGACGCGACGAGCCGACGGGCCGGCTTCCCAGACGATTTCCGGGTAGGCGTCCAGCGGTGGCGCTTCCAGCGACGCCGGGCCCGAGCCGTCGAGCACAAAGTGCGCGTGACGGGTGGCGGCGCAGTTGGGGATCATGCACACCGGCAGGGAGGCGGCGTGGGTCGGGTAGTCCATGATCTTCACGTCGAGCACGGTGGTCAGGCCACCCAGGCCCTGAGCGCCAATGCCCAGTTGGTTGACCTTCTCGAACAGCTCCAGGCGCATCTCTTCGATACGGTTGGACGGGCCGCGCTTTTTCAGCTCGTGGATGTCGATGGACTCCATCAACACTTCTTTGGCCATCACTGCGGCTTTCTCGGCGGTGCCGCCGATGCCGATGCCGAGCATCCCCGGTGGGCACCAGCCGGCGCCCATGGTCGGAACAGTCTTGAGCACCCAGTCGACGATCGAGTCGGACGGGTTGAGCATGGCCATTTTTGATTTGTTCTCGGAACCACCACCTTTGGCCGCCACGTCCACTTCCACGGTGTTACCCGGGACGATGGAGTAGTGGATCACGGCCGGGGTGTTGTCCTTGGTGTTTTTACGTGCACCGGCCGGGTCGGCCAGGATGGATGCGCGCAGGACGTTTTCCGGCAGATTGTAGGCGCGACGCACGCCTTCGTTGATCATGTCGTCCAGGCCCATGGTGGCGCCATCCCAACGTACGTCCATGCCCACGCGCACGAACACGGTGACGATACCGGTGTCCTGGCAGATCGGGCGATGGCCGGTGGCGCACATGCGCGAGTTGATCAGGATCTGCGCCATGGAGTCACGGGCTGCCGGCGATTCTTCGCGCAGGTAGGCCTCGTGCATCGCCTGGATGAAGTCAACGGGGTGGTAGTAGGAAATGAATTGCAGGGCGTCGGCAACGCTCTGAATCAGGTCGTCTTGCTTGATCACGGTCATGAGTCGCGCTCCTCTATAAGGGAACATTCAATAAAGGTGAACTCAGTGGGGTACATCGGTCGGCTGAGCCCACCTTTCCAAGGCACGCCAAAGTGGTGCAGGCGCGACGCTAAAAAGGCGCGGCAGTATAACCCGACGCGGTGGCCGATACACCCGACTATGGTCAAACTGTCGCAGGCATGATTCCCTGTGCGCGTCCCCTGTAATTGAGTCCTTATATGCCTGAACTGTACGTCGGCGAACGCCATTGGTCGGTAACTGCCGGCAGCAATCTGCTGGATGCCTTGAACCAGGCGGGTGTGGCCGTGCCCTACAGTTGCCGGGCGGGCAGTTGCCATGCGTGTTTGGTGCGCTGCCGGGGCGAGGTCGAGGACAAGCAGCCCGATGCCCTGAGCCCCGCGCAACGCCAGGACGGTTGGCGGTTGGCCTGCCAGTGCCAAGTGACGGGCGATCTGCAGGTCGAGGCGTTTGACCCGCTGCGTGACGGTTTGGCCGCCCTGGTGGTGGGTGCTGATTGGCTGAACTCGAATGTAGTGCGCCTGCGCCTGCAACCTGAGCGCGGTCTCCGTTATCGGGCTGGACAGCACCTGGTGCTGTGGGCAGGGCACGTCGCGCGGCCTTACTCCTTGGCGAGCCTGCCCCAGGAAGATGCATTTCTGGAGTTTCATATCGATTGCCGGCAGCCCGGTGAATTCAGTGATCTTGCCCGGCAGTTGAAGGTCGGCGATCACCTGCGCCTGGGCGAGCTACGCGGCGGCGCTTTGCAATACGATCCCGACTGGCAATCCCGGCCGCTTTGGCTGCTTGCCTCCGGCACTGGCCTCGGCCCGTTGTGGGGCGTATTGCGCGAGGCTTTGCGCCAGGATCACCAAGGCGCCATTCGTGTGATTCACCTGGCCCATGATGCCGACGGCCATTATCTGGCTGAACCCCTGATAGCGCTGGGTGCACGTCATCCGAACCTTACGGTGGAACTGTGGACCGCGGCCGAGTCGGCCCAGGCATTGGCGCAACTGCGGCTTGTTTCCCGGCAAACGCTCGCCTTACTCTGCGGACACCCCGCCAGTGTCGAGGCGTTTTCCAAGCGCCTGTTTCTGGCGGGACTGCCGCGTAATCAACTGCTGGCCGATGTGTTCCTGCCCCGTGGTTGAGCGCTGAACTCTACAGCCGCGAGACTCACCATGACCGACGCCATCCTGCTGCACCGCGAGCGCGGGTTGCTGACCCTGCAGCTCAACCGCCCGGATAAGAGAAACGCCCTGACCCGCGCCATGTACACGCAACTGGCCGAGGCGCTGGAGCAGGCGGATGCCGACTCAGCGATCAACGCCGTGCTGATCCAGGGCAGCAGCGAGTGTTTTACCGCCGGTAATGACATCGGCGATTTTCTTGAACAGCCGCCCAGTGATCTCGACAGCCCAGCGTTTCATTTTATGAAAAGCCTACTCAACTGCCGTAAGCCGGTGATCGCGGCAGTGGCGGGAGTCGCGGTGGGGATTGGCACAACCCTCCTGCTGCACTGTGACCTTGTTTACATCAGTCGTGATGCGCGCTTGCGTATGCCGTTCGTCAACCTGGGGCTGTGCCCGGAGTTTGGTTCGAGCCTGATCCTGCCGCGTTTGCTTGGGCATGCGAAGGCAGCTGAACTTTTGCTGTTGGGCGAGGGATTTACCGGGGAGCAGGCTGCCGCCTGGGGCATCGCCACTGAGGCGTTGGGCAGTGGTGAAGCGGCGTTGGCCAAGGCGCGGGAAATGGCTGAGCGTTTTGAAATCCTGGCGCCGGGGGCGGTGCAGGTGACCAAGCAATTGATGAAAAGTGTGGACCGTGATCAGTTACGCCAGGTCATCGAGGAGGAGGGCGCGTTGTTCGTCCAGCGCTTGAAGTCACCGGAGGCGATTGCGGCGTTATCGGGGTTTATCGCAAAACGCTAACCCACATGAAAAGCAAAAAAACCCGCCATTCGCATGGCAGGGTTTTTGTTTTCAGCGTGTCACTTAGACCATTGGGTCGCCAACGTGCAGGATCTTCATGCCGTTGGTGCCGCCGATGGTGTGGTAGCTGTCGCCCTTGGTCAGGATGACCCAGTCGCCTTTTTCCACGACGCCACGCTTGATCAGTTCGTCGATGGCCGCTTGGCTGACTTCATGGGGCGGCAACGACGCCGGGTCGAACGGAACGGTGTACACGCCACGGAACATGGCCGCGCGGGCCTGGGTTTCGCGGTGAGGGGAGAACGCGTAGATCGGAACCGAGGAACGAATGCGCGACATGATCAACGGCGTGTAGCCACTTTCGGTCAAGGCGATGATCGCTTTGACGCCCGGGAAGTGGTTGGCGGTGTACATGGCTGCCAGGGCGATGCTCTGGTCGCAGCTTTCGAAGACCTTGCCGATACGATGGCTGGAGGTCTTGCTGGTCGGGTGCTTTTCGGCGCCGACACAGATGCGCGCCATGGCCTGCACAGCTTCCAGCGGGTACGGGCCGGCGGCACTTTCAGCCGAGAGCATCACGGCGTCGGTGTAGTCGAGCACGGCGTTGGCCACGTCGGATACTTCGGCGCGGGTCGGCATCGGGTTTTGGATCATCGACTCCATCATCTGGGTCGCGACGATCACCGCTTTGTTGTGGCGGCGTGCGTGCAGGATGATCTTCTTCTGGATACCGATCAGCTCGGCGTCACCGATTTCCACACCCAGGTCACCACGGGCAACCATCACGGCGTCGGACGCTTTGATCAGACCGTCGAGAGTTTCGTCGTCGGCCACGGCTTCGGCGCGTTCGATCTTCGCCACCAACCAGGCAGTACCGCCGGCTTCGTCGCGCAGTTTGCGGGCGTATTCCATATCAGCGGCGTCGCGCGGAAAGGACACGGCCAGGTAGTCCACTTCCATTTCAGCAGCGAGCTTGATATCGGCCTTGTCTTTTTCAGTCAGGGCCGGGGCAGTCAGGCCACCGCCGCGACGATTGATGCCTTTGTGATCGGACAGCGGACCGCCAATGATCACGGTGCAGTTCAGTTCGGTCGGGGTGGCGGTGTCGACACGCATTACCACGCGGCCGTCATCCAGCAGCAACTCGTCACCGACGCCGCAGTCCTTGACGAGGTCCGGGTAGTCGATACCCACGACGTCCTGGTTACCTTCGGTCAGCGGGTGGCTGGTGGAGAAGGTGAATTTGTCACCGATCTTCAGCTCGATACGCTTGTTGGTGAACTTGGCAATACGGATTTTCGGGCCTTGCAGGTCACCCAGCAGTGCGACGAAGCGGCCGTGCTTGGCGGCCAGGTCACGCACCAGCTTGGCGCGAGCCTTGTGCTCGTCCGGGGTGCCGTGGGAGAAGTTCAGACGGGCAACGTCCAAACCAGCCAGAATCAGCTGTTCGAGGACTTCCGGCGAGTTACTGGCCGGGCCAAGGGTGGCGACGATTTTGGTACGACGGACGGACATGCACAGACTCCTGAGTTCAAGCGCTGAGGAAGGCTACTATGCTCTTTGGTTGTAGTCATTGTTCGTTTGCACTACTTATCGCCGATTCACTTGTTTTCGCGCCGATTGAATAGATGAACATCTTTGAAGATTTTGGACGAGGGGTCGATACACTGCACAAGACAGGAGAACCTTCATGCGAATTTTGCTCATTGCTGCCCTGGCCGTCAGTGTTGTCGGCTGCACCCGCTGGTCGATGGACCACCATTTGAACAACGCCTACCGCGCTTACAAGGTCGGTGACTGCGAGCGTGTCACCTTGGAATTGTCCCAGGTCGACCGCGAGAGCCGCACCCGGCGTTATGTACAGCCAGAGGTCTCGATGTTGCGCGGGCAATGTCTGGAACGACAGAAACTGTTTGTCGACGCGGTGCAAACCTACCAATTCATCATTAATCAGTACCCGTCGAGCGAATACGCCTACCGAGCACGCGCAAGGTTGGACACCCTGCAACAACTGGGTCACTACCGCGGCGTGAGTGTTGCACAGCCGCGTCCAGCCTCACTGTGATGAGATTCGCCACTTTATAACTGGCCTCTTGCCAGTCTTGGGCTATTCTTTGGATGTCCGTTTGTATAGGTTTCTATTCAAATGGAGGCAGGGCCCGGATTCGGCAGCTGTCTAGTGACAGAGCGTTGTCTTTTGTCATACCGAGATCCAGGGAGAGCGAGCAATTACGCTCGTTCCGAATCACTGGACCGGCCACAACCATGGCCACTGCATGGCGATCTCACCATGTTTACCGACCGACGGATTGAGCGGCATCAACTACGTTATTTCCTCCAGGTGTTTAACCGTGTTACCGACAAGCCCATCGGCTATTTGGGCAACGTCTCTTGCGACGGGCTGATGTTGATCAGCGAGTTGCCCATGATGGTCGATGCTGATTTCGAGCTGCGCCTGAAAATTCCCGGGGCTGACGACACCTTCCATGCCGTTGACCTCACGGCAACCTGCCTGTGGAGCCGTGAAGATATCAACCCGCAGCGTTACGACTCCGGGTTCAGCGTGCTTCAGGCTCCAGCGGAATATGGGCAACTGATCAAGTTGTTGTTGCGGTATTTCAGCTTTGACTCATTGCAGGCTTCAGCCTAAGAAGCAGCGAGTGGTCGACGCGGCTGGGGTGTTGCTGTCCAGCCGTAGTCGTACGCTTTTTTCAGAACACTCCCGCTTTCTTCCAATCCAGATAGCGTGTCACCAAGGCTGCTCCCATGTCTGATGGCAACGTATCCAACACCGACAGGCCGTGGGCGTTCAAGCGGTCGTGCAGTTCATTCCGGGTATTGAGGTAGTCGACAGTGCCGCTGTAGGCCAGGGCTTCGGGCAAGGTTTGCACAGGGGACTGGCGCAGTAGATCGAGCACTTCCTCTCGCATGCTGGCTACCATTACCCGATGTTGGCGACTGATGCGCTTGACGGCGCAGAGTAGCGCTTCATCGTCCTCGTCTCGCAGATTACTGACCACAATCACCAATGCCCGACGCTTTTGCCTAGAGAGCAGTTGACTGGCCGCCGCCTCGTAGTCGGCAGTTCGACGAGTGGTGTCCAGGTCATATACCGCATTGAGCAGCAGGTTCAACTGACTGCTCCCTTTGACAGGCGCCAAGTAGCGTGGCTGGTCAGAAGCAAAGGTGCACAACCCCACGGCATCGCCCTGGCGCAAGGCCACGTAACTGAGCAGCAGGCAGGCATTGAGTGCGTGGTCGAAATGGGACAGCTCATCATCCTGGCTGCGCATGCGTCGGCCGCAATCGAGCATGAACACGATCTGCTGGTCGCGCTCGTCCTGATACTCCCTTGCGATGGGGATACGTTGCCGCGCCGTGGCTTTCCAGTCGATCTGCCGCAGGCTGTCGCCCTCACGAAACTCGCGCAGCTGATGAAACTCCAGCCCCAAACCGCGACGCTGACGTTGACGCACTCCCAGTTGACTCAACCAGTTATCCACCCCCAGCAGTTGTGCCCCGTACAGGCGAGCGAAGTCTGGGTAGACGCGGGTGGCATCCTCGACTTCGATGAAGCGCCTGGCGGACCAGAGCCCCAATGGGCTGGGCAGATGGATTTCGCAGCGGCTGAACGTAAAATGCCCTCGCCGCAGGGGCCGCAGGCGATAGCCCAGTTCACTGCGTGCACCGGGGCGCAACTCAATGGATTGGGGCATGTTCTCCATGCTCAACCCATCGGGGACGTGATCGAACACCTGAACCGTCAGCGCCTGCGAGGAGTCGTGTTCCAGGGCCAGACGTACTTCGCCCCAGCGACCCAGCGCCAGGCTGCCGGGCATATGCCGATGCACACGAGGCGACGGTCGACGGCGCAGTCGCGCGGCGTCCAGCAAGGCCAGCAGCAACAGCGCCAGGAGCAAGCCCCACGCCACCGAGTGCAAGGTGGCGGGCACCTTGAACTGCAAGGCGGTTGCAGTGCCTAGCAGGATGCTCAAGCCCAGCAGTACGCCAAGCCAAACTGATAACAGGCGGGTCGGTTTCATGGGCGATTCATTGCCGGGGAGCTGCAATCTGGTCGAGTAACTGTTTGAGTACCTGGTCGACCTCCAGCCCGTCGATGTCCAGTTCTGCCGCTATACGTACGCGATGACGGAGTACTGCAAGAGCGCAGCTCTTGACGTCATCCGGCGTAACGAACTGGCCCCCGCGCAACAATGCTCGAGCGCGGGCGCCGCGGATCAGTGCGATGGAAGCTCGCGGGCCTGCGCCGATGGCGAGACCTGGCCAACTGCGGGTGGCTCGTGCCAGGCGCACGGCATAGTCGAGTACGTGTTCATCCAGGGCTAGCTCACTGGCGATCTGTTGCAGTTGCAGCACATCTTCGGCCTGTAGCACGGTGCGCAACGGTTGCACATCCAGCATGTCGGCCCGTGAAGAGCGTGTCACTTCGCGCACCATATCCAGTTCCTGCTGCGCGTCGGGATAGTCCATGCGTACCTTGAGCATGAACCGGTCCAGCTCGGCTTCTGGCAGGGGGTAGGTGCCTTCCTGCTCGATAGGGTTCTGGGTGGCCAGCACCATGAAGGGTTGCCCGATGGGCAGCGCTTCACCTTCGAGGGTTACTTGTCGTTCCTGCATGGCTTCGAGCAGGGCGGCCTGGGTCTTGGCCGGGGCGCGGTTGATTTCGTCGGCCAGCAGCAGGTGGGTGAATACCGGTCCCTTGCGCAGCTTGAATTGCTCGGTGTGCAGATCGTACACGGCATGGCCAGTGACATCGCTGGGCATCAGGTCAGGGGTGAACTGAATCCGCGCGAAGTCGCCGTCAAAGCAGCGGGCCAAGGCGCGTACCAGCAAGGTCTTGCCCAGCCCGGGTACACCTTCAAGCAATACGTGGCCGCCGGCGATCAGTGCAGTCAGCACATCATCGATCACCTGATCCTGCCCGATCACCGCCTTGCGCAGTTCCATGCGCAAGGCCTGGGCTTGCTGGCTGGCGTGCTGTAAGGCTTCACCGGACAGGGTGTTAGCGCTGGGAAATTCGCTCATAGGGCATTCCTGAGAGTTTGCAGGCATGCCACCTGCCGGCTGAAATCGGCGCTGGAAAGCCGTTTTGCCGGGAGTGGGCCGAGGGCCTGGCTGATGACGTGAGAGGGTTGGCGCGTAAGGTGTTCCAGTACCCGCCATTGTTCTGAGTTGTCGAGATGTTCGAAGCCTGGATGGCGGCGTCGGGCCGCACGTAGGATGTCGTGCTGCAAAGCCTTCAGTAGCGTGCCTTGGCCGCTGCGGCGCAGCAGGAAGTCGGCGCTGGCTTTCAGGTGTTCGTGCAACTGCCGGCGCGCCTTCGAGGCGGGGGCTTGGATCGGGCCCTGGCGCATACCCGCCTGCCAGAGTACGAGGGTTATCAGCGCAATGAGTGCTACCACCGCCTGGGGGAAATATCGCAACAGCAGGGTGAACAGATCATCCACGTCGCTGTTGAACAACAAAGTCACGGCAGTCCCCTGGTTCAGGTGCCACAGCAGCCAGGCATTGTCGTGTTTGCCGATATCGGGTGTTTTCCACAATTCGCTGTCGGTGATTACCGTAACGCGGCCTTGCCCGAGGTTAAGTTGCATCAGGTGGCTAGACCTGGCGCTATTGGCTGAAAATTGTGCCATGTGCTTGGGGTCGATGAGGTTGAAGTCAGTGTCGAAGCTGAAGTAGGCCGGAGCGGTGTCATTGTCGACATAGAGCTTGGTCAGGTCTGGCGTTTTGTTTTTACGGGCCGGTGCGGGTTCTTCGGGGTCGTCACTCAGCGTCTGGTGGATATGCAGGCGATCTAGCAACAGGTCGCCGCTCTTGCCGGTCTCTTCATCCCACAGCGCTTCGGCCACTAACAATAGATGTCCGCCGGATTTGGCCCAATCCAGCAGTTGCCCTACCTGGCGTGGCGACATGTTGCTACGTTCGCCCAGTAACAACAGGCTATTGCCGGCGGCGGGCAGGGTGGCCAAGCGTTCGAGGCTATTGGCATGTGCCACGGCCAGGCCTTGCTGGCGCAGAAAATATTCGGCAGCCAGATAGGGGTTGGCAAGGGCTTCCGGGGCGGGGCCACGGTCCACCACTTTTTCATAGGGGGTCGCTTTGCTCCAGGCGTAAAATCCGCCCGCAGTAAGCAGGCATGCCAGGAGCAACCCTATCCCTAATAAAAAACGGTTCATCGGGCGCCCTCCGAGCTGAACAGGGCACGCCAATCGCTGCATAATTTTTGCTGGGCTGAGGCGGGTGGGAGTTGATGGCCGTAGGCTAGGTTTTGCCAGTGCCGAGTCAACTCTTCACTGAACGCCAGCAGTTGCGGTTGCTGCAGCAGGTAAACGCGTTGCAGCACCTGGCCTTCAGTGTCGGCGTTTTTAAGTGGCAGGTTGAAGTCATGCAACAAGCGGCTCAGAAGACCACGATACAAAAGACCCAGGGCTTCCCGTGGTTGGCTAGGCCAGAGTTGTTCTGCAGTGCTGGCGATATCCGTGGGCAAGGTCTCGGTGCCCAATTCGAGGCCGAAAAGTTGTGCGGGCACTGGCCTGGCTGCTTTGGGGCCGCGTGGTCCGCGCCGGGTGACAAAGGTGCGTAGCCAGTCACGATAGCGCCACACCAACAGGGCCAGGCCGCCGATAAGTACGCTCCACAGCAGCACTTCCAGGCCTTGGGCCACATGCTTGAAAGTATCGCTGTTGAGGTTATCCAAGAGTGTCTGCAGCCACGCCGGAAGTTTGCCGTCACCGTGTGCCTTGTTTTTAACGGCGGGCTTTTCCTCACCAAAGCGATAGCGGGTGACGGTTTCCGGGTTTTTGAACGGGGGCTTTTCCAGCAGCGAATGGATTGACTGGCTTGCGCTTTCAGGGCTCAGCGGTTTGCTTTCATCAGCCATGGCGGGTGGGGTGTATGGCAGTAATGTCAGCCCTAACGCCAGTAATAAAAGTGACGCCACATTGCTCAGGCGCTGGCGTAGGCGGCGGAATACCAGTTCCAGGTCCCAGGCTTCCAGCACGGTGCGACGATTGAGATAAAGGCTGAAGCCACAGGCGACATAGACGGGCTCCCAAAACACCAGAATCAAGGCGTAGAACGCGTTGCCCAGATGCTCCAGCCACACCGCTTCGGAGCCGGTCGCCAGCGCCAACCGCTGCCAATCCCAATCCAGTTCAAGTTGTTGCGGGATGAGTAGATAGAACAGCGCCATGCAGCCAAACCATAGGCCGATTTCCAGGTGCACCCCGACAGTGGTTAACCAGCGAGCGGCGCCGGCGTTGCGCTGCAGCAGTACACCCAGGCGTTGCTGACGCGCCTGGCCGTCCATGCCTTCAAGCTGACTGACCGGCATCACAAAACTGCGGCTGAGGCTGAGTCTGCGCCAGGTCAGGCTGGCCAGCAGTTGGCTGTTAAGCAGTTTTGGCCATTGGCGCACAGCCTGCTTGAGGCTAGGCGCTTCGCCGAACAGGGCTGTGGAGAGGATATATAAAGGTAAGCGGTCGAAAGCCGGTTTCAACCACCAGAACAGGAACATGGCCATGGAGGGGTAATTCCATAGCAGTGCGGTGAGCAACGCAAAAACCGGAAGGGTCACCAGCGCCCAGCTCCCCATCAACAGCAAGCGATGTTCCTGGGCCATTAATACGCCAAGATCCATGGCCTCCCAGGCGGTGCGTGGGCGAATCACTACGCTGGCATCACTCAGAGGCATGGCGAGCCCTTCCGGCAAAGGTCAGGTAAGCGCCCACCAACAGCCACAGTGCAGCGCCCACCAGGTATTTGATCCAAGGGGCTACCTGGGTGGTGGAAGACCAGTAGGCTTCGATAAAGGCTGCGATCAGTAGAAACACCATGACGCCGCACAGGAGTTGCACGCTCTCGCGAGCGGCAAGTCGCAAGGATTCGCTTCGTGTCAGTTGCCCAGGTGCAATCAGCGCCCAGCCCAGTTGCAAGCCTGCGGCGCCAGCGAGGGCGATAGCCGTCAACTCAAAGGCACCATGGCCGATGACAAATGACCAGAAGGTCTGCCCATAGCCGATTTCAGTCAGGTGCCCGGAAATCGCGCCGATGATCAGCCCGTTGAATATCAGGAAAAACACACTGCCCAAGCCGAACAGCAACCCGGCGGCGAATGTCTGGAAGGCGATGCCGATGTTGTGCATCACGTAGTAGCCAAACATCATCCAGTCTTCGCTCGATGCTCGCTCGGCGGCTCGACCCAAGCGGCTGGCATCGGGGTCATACATGCCCTGCATCTCCGCCACTTGCTGGGGGCTGACAATGCTGTAGATCAGGTCGGGAAACAGATAGACCAGCAAGGCAATGCTCAGCAGGCTGCCAAAGAACAGCAGACTGGCAATCAACACGAAGCGCCACTGTTCCCGCACCTGTCGCGGAAAGTCGGCCAGCACAAAGCTCAGCACTTTCGCCGCCAATTGGCTGCGGTGGCGATAGAGTTGTTGATGTCCGCGCAACGCCAGTTGTTGCAGCGGGTCCACCAGGTAACTGCTGTAACCGCGCTCCTGGGCCAGGGCCAGGTGCTGGCATAGACGCCGGTATTGGTGAGGGAAATCGGCCATGTCACCGGCCTTGGCCTTGCCTTGTTCCAACTGTTTCAGTTGTTCGGCAAAGGCTTGCCATTGCGGTTGGTAACGGCTTTCGAAGAGGCTCTGTTTCATGTTGGCCCCAACAGGCCACGGGCCAAGCCATTGAGTTGCTCCACGGCACGGGCGGGGGAGACTTGAAGCGGCGTTGCGAGGATGGAAGCGAGTTCGTGTACCCGCTCGGCGGAGAGTTCGCCTTGGCGTTCCGCGAAACCCAGGATCGCCCGCTGTTCACTCAGGTCCAGGGCAAACGGTAAGCGCAGTGCTACAGCTTGAGGCACCTGGGGGCGTTTCAGGGGCTGTTCTCGGTAGATCACCAGGGTGCCGGCGGCCAGGTCACCAAGGCGTTTGAAGTGAGGGTGTTGCAGGCAACTGATCGCGCCAAGAAAGTAGCCGAACGGCAGCATGTCGACAAACCGCAGCAGGTTGCGGATCAGCGAGGCTGACCAACTGATGGGCGTGCCGTCGTCCTGCACGACCCGCAAGCCCATAACCTGTTTACCCGGTGAGCAGCCCTGATTGAGCACCTCGAACAGCACCATGTACCACCAACTGACCAGGAACAGCAGCAGCGAGCCCAGGCCGATACCAATATTGCCGAGCAGGGCCAGTGGCACCAGAAGTACGCCCATTATCACTGCGCGGGCGACGAGGTCGAAGGCAAATGCCAGCGCCCGTGGCACCAAGCCGGCGGGGCGCAGTGGCAGGTCGATTCCTTCTGGGGTCTCGATCTGGTAGCGGGTATCCAATGGGATTGATGGCATCGCGATCCTTGGCAGTGCAGAGCGGCTGGGTGGCACGGATGCTAACAGCGTCGGCGATGGAAGCAACTATTCAAGGTTTTGCTGGATGTTTGTACAGGTTATTTGGTGCTGGCCCCGAACAGGGCTCAACGCCTAGACTTTGTGGATCTTCAGCACAGGAATAGCCCGTGACCTCCATTTTCTGGTACGACTACGAAACCACCGGCATCAACCCGCGTAGCGATCGACCGCTCCAGGTAGCTGGCATTCGTACGGATCTCGAACTGAACGAGGTCGGCCCACCGGTCAACATTTACTGCCAGCCCAGCGACGATATTCTGCCCCATCCCGCCGCCTGTGCCATTACCGGGATCACCCCTGCCATTCTGGCCGAAAAGGGCCTGGCCGAGGCTGATTTCATGACTCGCGTACATGCCGAACTGGCGGCTCCGGGGACGTGCGGTGCCGGCTATAACACGTTGCGGTTTGACGATGAAATGACGCGCTACAGCCTGTATCGCAATTTTTTCGACCCTTATGCGCGCGAATGGCAGGGCGGTAATAGTCGTTGGGACTTGATCGACGTGGTTCGCACCGCTTATGCCCTGCGCCCGGAAGGTATCGAGTGGCCGCAGCAGGACGGGCGCGTGACCCTCAAGCTTGAGCGTCTGACTGCCGCCAATGGTATCGACCATGGTCAGGCCCACGATGCGTTATCCGACGTGCGCGCCACAATCGCCCTGGCTCGATTGGTGCGCGAGAAACAGCCCAAGCTTTATGATTGGCTGTTTCAACTACGCAGCAAACAACGGGTAATGGACCAAGTGCGATTGCTGCAACCGATGGTGCATATCTCCGGGCGGTTTTCCGCCGAACGTCATTACTTGGGCATTGTGCTGCCCCTGGCCTGGCACCCGCGCAACCGCAACGCGCTGATTGTCTGCGACCTTGGGCTCGATCCTCAGGGGCTGCTGGATATGGATGCCGACATTTTGCGTCGACGCTTGTACACCCGCCGTGATGAGCTCGCAGAAGGTGAGTTGCCGGTACCGCTCAAACTGGTGCATATCAACCGCTGCCCCGTGGTTGCGCCCTTGAACGTACTGCGGGTCGAAGATCGTGAGCGCCTGCAATTGGACATGAATGTTTTCCAGTCACGGGCTCTGCGGCTAACTGACGCACAGGAACTTTGGCTCGATAAATTGGCAGTTATTTACGGCGAGGAAGGCTTTGCACCGAGTGTCGATCCCGAACAGCAGCTTTACGAGGGTTTTATCGGGGATCGTGATCGACGGTTATGTGAGCAAATTCGCGTGGCTGAACCTGCGCAATTAGCTCGTCAGCAGTGGCCTTTTGATGATCACCGTCTGCCTGAATTATTGTTTCGCTACCGGGCGCGTAACTTCCCCGATACGTTGAACAGCGAAGAGCTACAACGCTGGAAATTTTTCTGTCAGCAACGTTTGTCAAATTCCGAATTTGGCGCACCGAATACCCTTGAGGCATTTAATCAAGCGCGACTGGAGTTGATGGTTAGTGCGACGCCGTTTCAGCAGCAGGTGCTGGAGCAATGGCAGGAATATGCCGACTCTTTAGCTGCTCGTATGGACCTGTGATAGAGGTTTGTAAAAAATACGATCAATAAAAAACGCCAGCATGCTGGCGTTTTTAATGGGTCGCGCATCAGGCGCAGACCTGGTGAAGCTTAGCCCAGCAGGGTAGCCCAACCTTCAACCACGTCACCGCCCCACTTGGCTTTCCACTCTTTCAGAGTTTTGTGGTTGCCACCTTTGGTTTCAATCACTTCGCCGTTGTGCGGGTTTTTGTATTGTTTGACTTTGCGAGCACGTTTGGTGCCGGTAGTTTTCACAGTGCCACGTGGAGCTTTAACTTTCGACTCTGGGTCCAGCAGCGCGATGATGTCACGCAGGGATTTGGAGTACTCACCCATGAGGGTGCGCAGTTTGCCTTCGAATTCCAGCTCGGTTTTCAGTTTGTCGTCTTGGGACAGGTTCTTCAAACGAGCTTGCAGCTCTTTGATAGCTTCTTCGGTGGCGCGGTATTCGTTGATCAGAGACATGTGGACTACCTTATGTAGAACGCTGATTGACAGGGATAGTGGCCTAATAATAGTCAGGCGATTTGCTCAAGTAAACATTTAAGACTGCATTTAGGTGAATTACTTTGAATGTTTGTGAATGCGCTATGCAATCGAGTTAATTAAGTAGGTGATGCACCTGAAGATAATGCCGTTAATTTTTTGTATAACTGCGTCAGCCTGCGCTGTTCGTTCATATAGGGGTGGTAAAACCATACGCTATTAAGGGATGTGCCTCGGGGGCGGATCAGAATAAGGCTCATTGAATACTGCAGTTTTTCTGCACAATCGCTAGAATGGCGGCCTTTGCGAAGTTCTGGAGTTTCCCCCTAATGCGCACTTTTCGGCTGGTGATTGCTTGCCCGGACCGGGTCGGCATCGTTGCCAAGGTCAGTAATTTTCTGGCCTCCCATAACGGCTGGATTACTGAGGCGAGCCATCACTCGGACAATCTCAGCGGTTGGTTCTTCATGCGTCACGAAATTCGTGCCGACACACTGCCCTTTGGCCTTGAGGCTTTTCGCGAGGCATTTGCGCCAATCGCTGAAGAGTTCTCGATGACTTGGCATATCACCGACACCGAGCAGAAGAAGCGCGTGGTGTTGATGGCAAGCCGCGAATCTCACTGCCTGGCCGACTTGCTGCACCGCTGGCACAGTGACGAACTGGACTGCGAGATCGCGTGCGTAATCTCAAACCATGACGACCTGCGCAGCATGGTCGAGTGGCATGGCATCCCTTACTACCATGTGCCGGTCAACCCTCAGGACAAGGAGCCTGCATTCGCCGAGGTTTCTCGCCTGGTGAAGCAGCATGAGGCTGACGTGGTGGTGCTGGCGCGCTACATGCAGATCCTGCCGCCGGAACTGTGCCGCGAATACGCCGGCAAGGTGATCAACATTCACCATAGCTTCCTGCCGTCGTTTGTGGGGGCCAAGCCTTACCATCAGGCGTCTCTGCGTGGCGTGAAGTTGATCGGTGCAACTTGCCATTACGTCACCGAAGAGCTGGATGCCGGCCCGATCATCGAGCAGGACGTAGTGCGTGTCAGCCATAGCGACAGCATCGAGGACATGGTGCGCTTCGGTCGCGATGTCGAGAAGATGGTGCTGGCCCGTGGCCTGCGTTACCACCTGGAAAACCGCGTGCTGGTGCACGGCAACAAGACCGTCGTGTTCTGATCAAGCCGTTTTGATTGAAGAAAAAAGGGCCTGGGCGTTAAATCGTTGCAGGCCCTTTTTCTTTGTCTGTCGTTGAGGATTGATCGATGAGTGACCCACTGGAAAAAGCCACCTCCAAAGCACCATCGACACTAGGTGAGGGGTGCTTGAGCCGTTACGACCCGGAGGATCTGGACAGTGAGGACGGCACCGAATTTCCCGGTGCCGCCGAGTTATGGGAACGCGAGCAGGCCAAGTTAGATCCCGCCGCAAAATAAAGCGAATCAGATCCGGAAGCTGCCCACCAATTGTTTCAACCGCGCCGCTTGCTGTTCCAGGTCGGAGCACGCGCGCAGGGTCGATTGCAGGTTTTCCACGCCTTCCTGATTGAGGGTGTTGATTTCAGTGATGTCCATGTTGATCGACTCCACGACCGAGGTCTGCTCCTCAGTGGCAGTCGCCACCGACTGGTTCATGCCGTCGATTTCCCCAATACGTTGGGTGACGCTGTTAAGACGCTCACCGGCCAGGTTAGCGATTTCCACGCTGTCATGACTGTGTCGCTGGCTTTCGCTCATGGTGCTGACCGACTCCCGGGCGCCGACCTGAAGTTCCTCAATCATCTTTTGTACTTGTTGCGCCGATTCCTGGGTGCGGTGTGCCAGGTTGCGCACTTCGTCGGCGACGACTGCAAACCCGCGTCCTGCTTCACCGGCACGTGCCGCTTCAATCGCAGCGTTCAGTGCCAGCAGGTTGGTTTGCTGGGAAATGCTGGTGATCACTTCGAGAATCTGGCCGATGTTCACTGTCTTGCTGTTAAGCGCTTCTATATTGCTGCTGGAGGCGCTGATCATCGCGGACAACTCAGTCATCGCCTTGATATTGCGCTCAACCACCTGTTGACCGTCTTCGGCCAAATGCCGCGCATCGCTGGCCTGGTTGGAGGCTTGCGCGGCGTTACGCGCGATTTCCTGAGCTGCGGCGCCCAGTTCATTGATGGCAGCAGCCACGCTGTTGGTGCGGTTGGCCTGTTCGTCGGAGTTGACCATCGACGAGTTGGATGCGCTGACAACCCGCAGTGCTACTTCATTCACCTGCTCGGTGGCCGAGGACACTTCGCGGATGGACGTGTGAATACGCTCTACGAAGCTGTTGAAGGCATTACCCAGGATGCCGAACTCATCGTGGTTCTGGATGGTCAGGCGACGCGTCAGGTCACCTTCGCCGTCGGCGATGTCCTGCATGGCGCGGGTCATCACATGCAGCGGTTGCAGCAGGACGCGAATCAGCATGCCCAGCAGGGCAATGATGATCACTACGGCAATGATCGTGGCGATCACCGCTGAGGTGCGAAATTCGCTGAGCATGGCGAAGGATTTGTCTTTATCCACCGAAATACCCAGGTACCAGTTCACCGACGGCAGGCCTTTGATCGGTGTGAAGGTCACGATGTTGTCCTTGCCATTGGCTTGAACTTCACTGAAGTCGCCGCTGATCTTCGGCGTGTTTTTTGGATACATGTCGGCCAGGGTTTTCATCACCAGGCCTTTGTCCGGGTGTACCAGCACTTTGCCGTCGGCGCTGACCAGGAACGCGTAGCCCATGCCACCGAAGTTCAGCGCGCCAATGTTATCCACCAGGGTTTGCAGGCTCAGGTCGCCGCCCACCACGCCAATGCTCTGGCCGCCTTTGGCGCTGGGGGTGGCGATGGAAATGATCAATTGACCTGTAGCGGCGTCGATATACGGCTCGGTCAGCGTCGAGCCGTTGCTGCTCTGGGCGCCCTTGTACCAGGGGCGAACACGTGGGTCGAAGCCATCCGGCATCTTGGTGTCGGGGCGGATGGTGAAGGCCCCTTTGCTGTCACCAACGTAGGTTGCCATGAAGGACGACGTCAGGGTTTTCTGTTCCAGCAGGCTGGCAACGGTCGAAGGCTCAGGGTTGATAGCGATGTTTTGTGCAGCGTTTTCCACCAGCGCAATACGCCCGGTGAGCCAGGTTTGAATGTTGCTTGCGGTGACATCGCCCATTTCGTGCAGGTAGCTGTTGAGGTCTTCACGAATGGCGTTACGTTGCAGGTAGTCGTTGTAGAGGGTGAATAGAGCGAAGGCCGCGATGACGATAAGGGAGGCTGCAAGCAGGATCTTGTGGCTGAAACGCAGATTTTTATTCATAGCTTGAAGGGTCCGCTAAGGTCTTAATATCCAAAGCGCGTCCTTGTGGAACACGCGGAAGGGTAGCGTAAAAAAAGTTTGATATTTCCGTTGGTCCCTGTAGGAGATATCTGAGCGATTTTTAGACTTTATGGGTCTCACATCTCTCTTATCGACCTGGCGGCACTAAAGATTAACCATGGGTGACGAAATGCCTGACTCCACACAACTTCTTATCGGTGCCGGTCTTGATGGCCAGCCAATTGCCCAGGCCATGCGCCTTGCCAACCGCCACGGGTTGATCGCCGGCGCCACGGGCACAGGCAAGACCGTCACGTTGCAACGCCTGGCCGAAGCCTTCAGTGATGCGGGCGTCGCGGTATTTGCGGCTGATATCAAAGGCGACCTCTGTGGCCTGGGTGCCGCCGCCAACCCTCAGGGCAAGGTTGCCGAGCGTATTGCCGGGATGCCTTTCCTTAATTACACGGCCAAGGCTTACCCCGTCACGCTGTGGGATATCCACGGGCAGTCCGGTCATCCGTTGCGTACCACCATCAGTGAGATGGGGCCGTTGTTGCTTGGCAGTTTGTTGGAGCTGACTGACAGCCAGCAGTCGGCCCTTTACGCCGCATTCAAGGTGGCGGATCGCGAAGGCCTATTGCTGCTGGATCTCAAGGATCTCAAGGCACTTCTCAATCACCTTCGCTACCACCCGGAACTGCTTGGCGAAGACGCGGCGCTGATGACCACAGGCTCCAGTCAGGCGCTGTTGCGGCGCTTGGCTGTCTTGGAACAGCAGGGTGCCGAGGCGTTGTTTGGTGAGCCGGCCTTGCAGCTTGAAGACATCTTGCAGCCCACAGGCGATGGGCGCGGACGTATTCACTTGTTGGACGCTAGCCGCCTGGTGCATGAAGCGCCGAAGGTGTATGCGACCTTCCTGTTGTGGCTGTTGGCAGAATTGTTCGAACAACTTCCGGAGCGCGGTGATGCGGACAAACCGCTGCTGGCGCTGTTCTTCGACGAAGCGCATCTCTTGTTTGCCGACACTCCCAAGGCTTTGCAAGATCGCTTGGAGCAAGTGGTGCGGCTGATTCGTTCCAAGGGGGTGGGGGTGTATTTCGTCACTCAATCGCCGGGCGACTTGCCGGATACCGTGCTGGCGCAACTCGGTTTACGGGTGCAGCACGGCCTGCGGGCGTTCACCACGAAAGAGCAGAAATCCTTGCGGGCGGTAGCGGACGGCTTCCGCCCCAACCCGACATTCGATGCGTTATCGGTTTTGACTGAGCTGGGCACCGGTGAGGCATTGGTGGGTACGCTGCAGGAAAAAGGCACGCCGGAGGTCGTTCAGCGCGTATTGGTCGCGCCGCCGCAATCGCGCATCGGGCCGCTCAGTGCGGCAGAGCGTGCCGCATTGGTGGCCACTTCACCGTTGCAGGGTCGCTATGACAAGCCGATTGATCGGGAGTCCGCCTATGAAGTGTTGATGGCGCGCAAGGAGCTTGGGCCTAACGAAGAGCCTCGGCAGGGCGCCGAGGAGCCCAGCTTCACGGACAAAGCTGGGGCGTTCCTTGGAACAACCGCAGGCAAGGCGCTGAAGTCAGCGATGCAGCAGGCGGCCAACCAGATGGGGCGTCAATTGGTGCGTGGTTTGTTGGGGTCTTTGCTGGGCGGCAGTAAGCGCAAGTAGTGCCTCAGGCCTTGGGCTTGCCATGGGCGGCCAAGCGCTCAAGCGCGGCGCGCAAGCCTGGATCGTTGATGCCGTCGGCCGTGGCCTGAATCGTCTCGGCCGCATGCTCCGACAGGTCCAGAGTGTGTCCGACTGCGCCTTGCTGCACGGTCGGTGGCTGTACCTTGAACTGGATACGCGTCAAGCTGGCGAACTCATCGAATGCCATCAATTGACGCTGCAGGCGTTTTTGCTGATAGCGCAAACGGGTCGCCCAATGACCGTCGGTGACAATCAATAGCAAATTACCTTCACGCCACGACGCCACGTGGCAATGCTCGCGGGCGGCGGGTTGTAGTTGGCTTTCGAGCAGGCGTTGCAAATGGCCCAAGCGTTGCGCATGGCCAAAGATGGCTTTCAGCGGCTTGGCTTCGCGAAGCAACACGCTGGGCGCGCGGGCTGTAAGAGGGCGAAATGCCATGATTGGACACCTTAAGTAACAGAGCGGCCATCTTAGCAGAATGCGTCTGCGCGGCCCCTGACAATGCATTGCCGGGCGGTTTCCCAGGAAATCAATCGGCTCCATGGGTTGAAGTTCGCGCAAAAGCCCTTATTTTAAACAAGCCCTCTCACAGCACCATGCCAGCATCGGGGAACAACGCCACTTTCCTCACCCACGATTCCGGGTAGAATGCGCGTTCGCATGCGGCCGTGAGGGCTGCTCGGGCCACTCACGGTGCGCCCTCCATCCCTATGTGTGGAAGAACCTGCCGATATGTTTGCGCCTTTGTTAAAGAAACTTTTTGGAAGCAAGAATGAGCGCGAAGTCAAACGCATGCTCAAGACGGTGCAGCTGGTCAATGCCTTCGAAGAGCAGATGGTTGCCCTGTCGGACGAGCAATTGCGCGCCAAGACCCAAGAGTTCAAGGCCCGCATAGCCAAAGGTGAAACCCTCGACAAGCTGCTTCCCGAAGCCTTTGCGGTTGCCCGTGAAGCCGGTAAGCGTGTCATGGGCATGCGCCACTTCGACGTCCAGTTGATCGGCGGTATGACCTTGCATGAAGGCATGATTGCCGAAATGCGTACCGGTGAAGGCAAGACCCTGGTAGCTACTCTGGGTGTTTACCTCAACGCACTGTCCGGCAAGGGCGTGCACGTTGTGACAGTGAACGACTACCTGGCTCGCCGGGACGCCAACTGGATGCGCCCGCTGTATGAATATCTCGGCCTGACCGTCGGCGTAGTAACGCCGTTCCAGCCGCCGGAAGAGAAGCGCGCGGCTTACGCGTGCGACATTACCTACGGCACCAACAACGAATTCGGTTTCGACTACCTGCGCGACAACATGGCGTTCAGCATGGATGAAAAATTCCAGCGTGAACTCAACTTTGCCGTGATCGACGAAGTCGACTCCATTCTCATCGACGAAGCCCGTACCCCACTGATCATCTCCGGCCAGGCCGAAGACAGCTCGCGCCTGTACACCGAGATCAACAAGTTGATCCCGCGTCTGGAGCAGCACATCGAAGAAGTGGAAGGCGTTGTGACCAAAGAAGGTCACTTCTCCATCGACGAGAAGACCCGCCAGGTCGAACTCAACGAAGCCGGTCACCAGTTCGTCGAAGACATGCTGACCCAGATCGGCCTGCTGGCTGAAGGCGAGAGCCTGTACTCGGCGCACAACCTGGGCCTGTTGACCCACGTGTATGCGGGCCTGCGCGCCCACAAGCTGTTCCATCGCAACGTCGAATACATTGTGCAAGATGGCCAAGTGGTATTGGTTGACGAACACACCGGCCGTACCATGCCGGGTCGTCGTCTGTCCGAAGGCCTGCACCAGGCCATCGAAGCCAAGGAAATGCTCAACATTCAGGCCGAAAGCCAGACGTTGGCCTCCACCACCTTCCAGAACTACTTCCGTCTGTATAACAAACTGTCCGGCATGACCGGTACTGCGGACACCGAAGCGTTCGAATTCCATCAGATCTACAACCTGGCCGTGATGGTGATCCCACCGAACAAGCCGCTGGCGCGTAAAGATTTCAATGACCTGGTGTTCCTGACCGCCGAAGAGAAGTACGCGGCGATCATCAACGACATCAAGGACGGCATGGCCCAGGGCCGCCCGATTCTGGTGGGTACCGCCACCATCGAGACTTCCGAGCACGTGTCTAACCTGCTCAACAAGGAAGGTATCGAGCACAAGGTTCTTAACGCCAAGTTCCACGAAAAAGAAGCTGAGATCATTGCCCAGGCCGGTCGCCCAGGCGCACTGACTATCGCCACCAACATGGCCGGTCGTGGTACTGACATCCTGTTGGGCGGTAACTGGGAAGTGGAAGTCGCCTCCCTGGACAACCCTACCCCTGAGCAGATCGCCCAGATCAAGGCTGACTGGCAGAAACGTCACCAGGCCGTGCTCGAATCCGGTGGTTTGCAGGTGATCGCGTCCGAGCGTCACGAATCGCGCCGTATCGACAACCAACTGCGTGGTCGTGCCGGCCGTCAGGGTGACGCCGGTTCCAGCCGCTTCTACCTGTCTCTGGAAGACAGCCTGATGCGCATCTTCGCCTCGGATCGGGTGAAGAACTTCATGAAAGCCTTGGGTATGCAGTCCGGTGAAGCGATCGAGCACCGTATGGTGACCAACGCCATCGAGAAGGCCCAGCGCAAGGTTGAAGGCCGTAACTTCGATATTCGTAAGCAACTGCTTGAGTTCGATGACGTCAACAACGAACAGCGTAAAGTGATTTATCACATGCGTAACACGTTGCTGGCCGCTGACAACATTGGCGAGACCATCGCCGATTTCCGTCAGGACGTGCTCAACGCGACCGTCAGTGCACACATCCCGCCACAGTCCCTGCCAGAGCAGTGGGATGTTGCTGGTCTGGAAGCCGCGTTGAAGAGCGACTTCGGTGTCGACTTGCCGGTCCAGCAATGGCTCGACGAAGACGATCACCTGTACGAGGAGACGCTGCGCGAGAAGCTGATGGCCGAGCTGCTGGCCGCGTACAACGAGAAAGAAGAGCAGGCGAGTGCCGAAGCACTGCGCACCTTCGAGAAACAAATCGTACTGCGCGTGCTGGACGACCTGTGGAAAGACCACCTGTCGACCATGGACCACCTGCGTCACGGCATCCACCTGCGTGGTTACGCCCAGAAGAACCCGAAGCAAGAGTACAAGCGCGAGTCTTTCACGCTGTTCTCCGAGTTGCTGGATTCGATCAAGCGCGATTCGATTCGCGTGCTGTCCCACGTTCAGGTGCGCCGCGAAGACCCGATCGAGGAAGAAGCTCGCCTGCGTCAGGAGGCCGAGGCACTGGCTGCGCGCATGCAGTTCCAGCACGACGAAGCGCCGGGTCTGGAAGCGCCTGAGGTGTTGGGCGAAGAGGTCGATGTGGCCTTGGCTCAGGCGCCGGTTCGCAATGACCAGAAGCTGGGCCGCAACGAACTGTGCTACTGCGGTTCGGGCAAGAAATTCAAACACTGCCACGGCCAGATCGAATAAGATTTTCGCCTGACGCTGCAATACCTAGCGCCGCGACCGGCCTCTGCCGTCGCGGCGTTTTGCCATTAATTTCACCGTCGATCACGACGGCACAGACATCATTTATCTTTAAGGAGCGCGTTCATGGCTGTTGGTCTTGGTCCTTTGCCCACATTGCACCCGGTTGCCGGTTTTGAGCTCGGTATCGCGTCGGCCGGCATCAAGCGCCCGGGGCGCAAGGATGTGGTGGTGATGCGCTGTGCCGAAGGTTCGACCGTCGCCGGTGTTTTCACCCTCAACGCCTTCTGTGCCGCTCCGGTGATCCTGGCCAAGCAGCGCGTCGCCGGCTCCATCCGTTACCTGCTGACTAACACTGGCAATGCCAACGCAGGCACCGGTGAGCCTGGTCTGGTCGCTGCTGCGCGTACGTGCGCCAAGCTGGCCCAGTTGACTGGCGTGGATGCCAGCCAAGTGTTGCCTTACTCCACCGGTGTCATCGGCGAGCCGCTGCCGGTTGAGAAAATCGAAGGCGCCTTGCAGGCCGCGTTGGACGACCTGTCTGTGGATAACTGGGCGGCCGCCGCCACTGGCATCATGACCACGGACACTTTGCCGAAAGGCGCGAGCCGTCAGTTCGTGCACGACGGCGTGACCGTCACCGTGACCGGTATCAGTAAAGGCGCGGGCATGATCCGCCCGAACATGGCAACCATGCTCGGCTACATTGCTACCGACGCCAAAGTTTCCCGCGACGTGCTGCACAGCCTGATCCTCGACGGCGCCAACAAGTCGTTCAACCGCATTACCATCGATGGCGATACCTCGACCAACGATTGCTGCATGCTGATCGCTACCGGCAAAGCTGATCTGCCGGAAATTACCGAGGCCAGCGGCCCGCTGTTCGCGGCATTGAAGCAGGCTGTGTTCGAAGTGTGCATGGACGTGGCCCAGGCCATCGTGCGTGACGGCGAAGGCGCCACCAAGTTCGTGACGGTTGAAGTCAACGGCGGCGGCAATCACCAGGAATGCCTGGATGTCGGCTACACCGTGGCCCACTCGCCGCTGATCAAGACGGCACTGTTCGCCTCCGACCCCAACTGGGGCCGCATCCTCGCCGCCGTTGGCCGTGCTGGTGTGCCGGATCTGGACGTGAGCAAGATCGACGTGTTCCTCGGTGACGTGTGCATCGCCAGCCGTGGCGCCCGTGCCGAGAGCTATACCGAAGCACAGGGCTCGGCGGTGATGCAGCAGGAAGAAATCACCATCCGCATCGAGTTGGGCCGCGGCGATTGCAGCGAAACCATCTGGACCACCGATCTGTCCCACGAGTACGTGAAGATCAACGCGGAATACCGTACCTGATAGAAGAGGATAACCGCGGTGAAACGAGTGCATGTAGCAGCAGCGGTGATCCGCGGTGTCGACGGCAGGATCCTGCTGGCGCGCCGCGCGGATACCCAGCATCAGGGCGGTCTCTGGGAGTTTCCCGGTGGCAAGGTGGAGGCCGGTGAGTCGGTCGCCACGGCCCTGTCCCGTGAATTACAGGAAGAACTGGGTATCCAGGTCGCCACGGCTCGGCCGTTGATCAAGGTGCAGCATGACTACCCGGACAAGCAGGTCTTGCTGGATGTCTGGGAAGTCTCGGCTTTTACCGGCGAGCCCCACGGTGTCGAAGGGCAACCCCTGGAATGGGTGGCGCCTCGGGATTTGCTCAACTACGAGTTCCCGGCCGCTAACGCTCCAATCGTTGCCGCCGCGCGCTTGCCTGCCGATTATCTGATCACCCCCGGCGAACTCGAAACCCCGACGCTGTTACGCGGTATTCAGAAGGCTGTCGCGGGCGGCATCAAGCTGGTCCAACTGCGTGCGCCGAACGGTTACGACCCCAAATACCGCGACCTCGCGGTAGATGCGGTGGGTCTGTGCGCTGGCAAGGCGCAGTTGATGCTTAAAGGACCGTTTGAATGGCTGGGGGATTTTCCTGCCGCCGGCTGGCACATGACCTCGGCGCAACTGCGCAAATACGCGAGCAAGGGCCGGCCGCTGCCGAAAGACCGTTGGTTGGCTGCTTCTTGCCACAACGCTGAAGAACTGGCGCTGGCAGAAATGATGGACGTGGATTTTGTCACGCTGTCGCCGGTGCAGCCGACCCAGACCCACCCTGATGCCCAGCCTTTGGGTTGGGAGCAGGCGGCAGAGTTGATCCGTGGGTTCAGCAAACCGGTGTTTCTGTTGGGTGGGGTTGGACCTGCTGATCGGGAACAGGCTTGGGAAGCTGGGGCTCAGGGTGTGGCGGGTATCAGGGCGTTCTGGCCACAAGTTTGAAGCTGCTCTGGCGGGCCTCATCGGGTGCGACGATTCGACTTGCCCCCGATCAGGCCCTGCCAGTCAGCGAATCATGATCAGTGTGGCTTAGCCGCCGCCTGCCACAAAATCTCCGCAATCCCCTGGCGCCTGGCAATCACCCGCGCCGCCACAAACAGCAAATCCGACAGCCGATTGATATACGCCAACCCCACTCCCTCTAACGGCTCCACCGCGTTGAGGTGCTGACAGCGCCGCTCCGCACTGCGCGCCAGGCTGCGACACACATGGGCCTGGGCGATCAACGCCGAGCCACCGGGCAGGATGAAGTTTTCCAGCGGCCCGACCTCTTCATTCCAGCGATCAATCGCGGCCTCCAGCCGATCCACTTCCGCTGCGTTCAGCGCCTTGTACACCGGCATCGCCAGCTCACCGCCGAGGTCGAATAATCGATGTTGGCATGGGGTCAGTACCTCGATCACATCTTTGAGTTCCGGATGCTTGCCACTCTGCTCTTCCAGGCCCGCCAGTAATAATCCCAGTTGGCTGTTCAGCGAATCGACTTCGCCGATGGCCTCAACTCGCGGGTGGTCCTTGGGTACACGGCGACCGTCGCCGAGGCCGGTTTCGCCTGTGTCTCCAGTACGGGTGTAAATCTTCGACAGGCGAAAGCCCATGGTCAGTGCTCCAGTTGGGTCAGTTCATTGGGCGGCAGTTGGCTGCCTGCCAAGGGTAAGCGCAGGGTAAAACAGGTGCCTTGACCGAGGGTGGAATGCACCTCCATCTGCCCTTTGTGGTTGTTGGTGACGATGAAGTACGAAACCGAAAGCCCAAGCCCAGTGCCCTGGCCGATCTCTTTGGTGGTGAAGAACGGCTCGAAAGTGCGTTTACGTACGTTCTCACTCATGCCGATACCGTTGTCTTCCACCTGAATCTCTGCCCACGGCGGGTTAAGACGTGTGCGCAGGATGATGCGCCCCGGTTCGCGATCGTCTTCACGCAGATGAATGGCCTGGGCTGCGTTTTTCAACAGGTTGAGCAGTACTTGTTCCAGCTCGTTGGCAGTGCCGGGCACCGGGCCCAATTGGGGGTCGAACTGACGAATGATCGCCTGGCCCTTGAAGTCGAAACCGATGGCCAGATCGAAGTCGTTACCGGCAATTTCCACGGCCTGGTCGATCAGCGCCGGCAGGTCGCAAGGCGCCATCTGCCGGTTGCTGCGGCGGCTGAAGCTGAGCATGTGAGTGACGATCTTGGCCGCTCGCGCACCGGCTTGCTGGATGCCATCCAGCAATTGTGGCACCTCACGGCCTTCCAGGTAGCGGTTGATCTTTTCCAGTTCGATACCTGCCTGCTCGGCGAATTCCAGGTTTTTGGGTAGGTCGGACGACAGCCGGCGCCGGATGTTCTGCACGTTATGCAGGATCGCCCCCAGCGGATTGTTGATCTCGTGAGCCATACCGGCGGCAAGCCCACCGACCGAGAGCATTTTTTCCGACTGCACCATCATTTCTTCCAGGGACAGGCGCTGAGTGATGTCGTCGATACGGATCACCACGCCCCGCCCGGCTCCGCCCATCAGAGGGTAGAAGGTCAGGGCGTAATGCTTGGGTTCATCATCCTTGATCCAGGTGACACGCTCGATGCGTTCTACCGTGTGCTGCTCCACCGTAGCCTTGATCTGCGGCAGGTACGGCTTGAGCGGTTGAAAAGCGAGGTAGATCGGCTGATTCAGCGCTTCATCCAGACGCGTACCGGAAAGCGCGCTGGCCTCCTGGTTCCACTGGGTGACGTAGAGTTGTTCGTCCAGGGCGATCAACGCCGAGGGCATCGAGTCGATGATGCTGTTCAGGTAGTTTTGAAAACCGGTGAGTTTTTTCTCGATCTTGCTGCGAACCTGGACTTCCAGCTCCAACTTTCGGTTGGTATGGCGTGTTTCTTCGGCCAGGCCTTGGGCTTGGTCGTAAGCGGCCTGGGAGTCGTCCCGTGCGCGCTTGAGCTGCTGTTCGCGAGCTTCGATACGCGACAGCATGGTGTTGAAGGCTTCGGCCAGGCTGCCGATTTCATCGCGGTTACCACGGCCGGCGCGCAGGGAGTAGTTCTCTTCGCGGGTTACTTGGCGCGACAGTTCTTCCAATTCGTGGATCGGCCGGGTAATCAGGCGCTTGATCTGCCGGGCGATGATCAGCCATAGCAGCACACTGAAAATCAGGATACCCAGGCTGGCCGTCAGCGTGCCGGTGTAGAAGGCCACCGGCAGTTCGCTGCTGGCCACCAGCAGCAAATGCCCGGAAGGCTGGCCTGCCCGGGGCAGGGTGATGATCTGGTTACTGCGAAACTCGGTAACACGCCACGCCTCGATATGCCGATAGTTGTCCGGCAAGTGCAGGCGATCACCGTGTTGCATCTGCGCCAGGCGGTTGCCTTCGCCGTCATACAGGGCAGCGGCGCGTAATGGCGAATAGCTGGTCAGCTCACTGAGCAGGGCATCGGCTTGGGCGGGGGATTCGAGCGCTTCGGCGGCGAGGCCCGGGTTGGATACCAGGCGACCGATGGCCTGCAACGCCTGAGGTGCCATGCTTTCCTGGGAAATCCAGTACGCGGCGCTGATAAAGGTCAGGTTGGCCACCAGCAATACGGTGGTCAACAACACCAACAGGGCGGCCAGCAGTTTCTGCCCAACCGGTAGATTTTCGAGGCGCTGGCGCAGCGGCATCAGGGTTATCCCAGGTGATAGACAGGCGGGCAGGGTAGCGCGTGGCTCAGTCGCGGGGCAATCCGCGTGCAACTAACTGATCAATCAAACGCACCTGCAACTGCTGCAAATGCGGCAGGTTCAATTGGTGGCGTGCGGCCGCCTGGCAAGCATAGCCCAACAGGTAACTGATTTCGGTGCGGCGAGCGTTGGCGACGTCCTGGTACATGGAGGAGTAGTTAGCGGCTGTGGCGTGGATCACCCGTTCCACTTCGTGTTGCAGGTCCAGCGCGGCGTCGGGTTGGCCGCAACATTCCAGCAGCTCACCGAGTTCAGCGCACAGGGTTGCCACTTCGCATTGATGGGTTTGCAGTTCTCCGTTGCGGCACTGGTAAAGCACGGTCAGCGGGTTAATCGCGCAATTGAGCGCGAGCTTGCGCCATAGCCTCGTAAGAATGTCGGTGCTCCATTCGTGGGGGATGCCGGCGGCGTGAAGGTCGTTCAGCCACAGCGGTGGGGCAGGGTGGGCTGCATCTCCCAGCCAGGTGTAGCCATGGCCTGCAAACACTACGCGCCAATCGCCGTCGCGAAACGCGCCTTCGGTGCTGGAGGCGAAGATGCAGCGTGCTTGGGGGAACTGAGCAACCACTGCGTCCTGGCTGCCAAGGCCGTTTTGCAAAAGGACCAGCTCGGCGTGTGGCGACAGGCGATGCTGCAAATGTGCGACGGCGCTCTGGGCGTCGTAGGCTTTGCACGCAACCAGCAGGCGATGAATCGGCTCGGGGTTGTCAGGCGTTTCGCCAATCACCGGATAAGTCTTTTCTATACCGTGTTCGACCAACGTCAGCCCCTTACCGGCCTGATAGCTGGCAAGGCGCGCCTTATCGCGCAGAATCATCCTCACGGGCAGGCCGGCGCGAGCCAAGCGCGTGGCCCAGAGTGTGCCCAGGCTGCCGGCGCCGAGAATATGCCAGGTGGTCGACATCAGTTTGTGCTCCGTAGGGTCGCCTGCGGTGAACGGGGCGAAAGAACCGCTATAATGCCCCGGCATTTTAGCTCGGGCGCGCTCCATCTCTACTGAACCCGCCCCTTATATTGGAGAAATCACATGCCTTCGTTCGACGTGGTATCTGAACTGGACAAACACGAAGTCACCAACGCCGTCGAGAACGCCGTCAAGGAGCTGGACCGTCGCTATGACCTGAAGGGCAAGGGCAGCTTCGAGTTCAAGGAAAAGGAACTGACCGTCAACCTGACCGCTGAAGCCGATTTCCAGCTGGAAGCGATGATCGAGATCCTCAAGCTGTCGCTGGTCAAGCGCAAGATCGATGCACAGTGCCTTGAAATCAAGGACGCCTACGCTTCCGGCAAGCTGATGAAGCAGGAAGCAGTGTTAAAGGAAGGCATCGATAAGGAGCTGGCGAAGAAGATCGTCGCCCATATCAAGGACGCCAAGCTGAAAGTCCAGGCGGCCATCCAAGGTGAGCAGGTTCGCGTCACTGGCAAGAAACGTGATGACCTGCAAGAGGCCATCGCTGCCCTGCGCGCCAAAACCTTCGACATGCCGCTGCAGTTCAATAACTTCCGCGACTGATGGCATTTTGGGGAACCAGCGGGCGATTTTGACGTCCCACGCCCCATAACCTGTGCCTGCACTTGAGCCCTACGGGGCTCATTTGCGTTTTTAGGCCGTCAATAAAGCCGCACATCCGCCAAACAGGAGACGATAGATGGATTTCAATGCTGAAGTGGATCACCTGATCAAGACCTCACAGTCGTGGATCCCGATGATCATGGAATACGGCAGCCGAGTACTACTGGCAGTGATCACCCTGGCCATTGGCTGGTGGCTGATCAACGTATTGACCCACCGTGTAGGTCGCTTGCTGGCTCTGCGTAACGCGGACCTGGCACTGCAACACTTCATCACCAGCCTGGCGAACATCGCGCTGAAGGTCATGCTGATTGTCAGTGTCGCGTCGATGATCGGCGTGGCGACTACCTCGTTCGTCGCGGCCATCGGTGCCGCGACCCTGGCCATTGGCCTGGCATTGCAGGGCAGCCTGGCCAACTTCGCCGGTGGCGTGCTGATTCTGTTGTTCCGCCCATTTCGCATTGGTGACTGGATCGAAGCGCAGGGCACCTCGGGCACTGTCGACAGCATCCAGATCTTCCACACCGTGCTGCGCACTGGCGACAACAAGACCGTGATCGTACCTAACGGCATCCTGTCCAACGGCATCATCACCAACACCAACCGTCAGCCGACCCGCAAGGTGGTGTTTGATGTGGGCGTGGATTATGACGCCGACCTGCAAAAAGCCCGTGACGTGCTTCTGGAACTGTCAAAAGATCCCCGTGTACTGACTGATCCTGCAGCGGTTGCGGTGGTCTCGACCTTGGGCGATAGCTCTATCACGGTTTCCCTGCGTTGCTGGACCAAAACCCCGGATTATTGGGATGTAGTCTTCATGCTCAATGAACTGGCGCGTGATCGTTTAAAGGCGGCGGGGATTGATATTCCGTTTCCGCAACGGGTTATTCGTGTGGTTCAGGAAGCGGCTGTGTAATCAGTTGCTTTATTAAATTGGCCGCTTGGTCAGCTATTGCTGTTAAAGACAAGGGGCTTCATGCCCCTTGTTTTTTGTCACTCCCCTTTGGCAACTATCAAGTTTTAATCGACGCCGAGTAACACAACTAGTAAGCCTAGGTTTTCTTAGTTAGCTTGCTATGTAAAATTGAAGCGCTTTTTGTAGGTCATAAAAAAACCGGCGACCTGATTAAGGGCGCCGGTTTTTATTAGCGTTACGCGTTAGCGCAATCAGCTGACCACTGAAATTACAAGATGCTCAGTGGGTATTCTACGATCACACGGGTGTCGACCAGGTTGTCGTAGTTGGTCGCGCGGTAATCGCTGTTGGTGCCGCTGTAGATTGCGTTACGAACGCGGAAGGACAGACCTTTGGCCGGGCCTTCTTGCAGTACGTACTTGGCTTCCACGTCCCATTCGTGCTCTTTACCATCGCTGGAATCTGCAACGGTAACGTTGCTACCGCGAGTGTAACGGGTCATGAAGCTCAGACCTGGCACGCCGAACGAGGCCATGTTCAGGTCGTAGCGAGCCTGCCAGGACTTCTCGTCTTCGCCAACGAAGTCGGAGATTTGCACGGAGTTGGCCAGGTAAACGGTACCGCCACCGTCGACACCGTAGTTGTAACCGGTTTTACCAGAGGACTGCTGGTAAGCCAGGGTGAACTTGTGTGCGTCGATGCTATACGCAGCTGCCAGGCTCCAGACGCGGTTGTCCAGGTCGCCGCCCAGCTTCTTGCCGTCATCCTTGCTGCGGTAGCCGTTGAAGTCGAAACTCAACGATTGTTTGTCGCTCAGCGGCAGGGTGTAGAAGACGTTGACGTACTGCTTCTTCCAGTAGTCTTCAACATCGGAGGCGTGGAACGCGAAAATGAAGTTTTCAAGACCCGAGTAGGTAAAACCAGCGATGTTCGCTGCTGTCAGACCTGGGTTTTGCTTGCCGGTAACACGGCTGCGGCCGTTGATGGTGTCACGGCCCATGCCGGTTTGCGCGCTCAATGCACTGAAGCGGCCGGCGGTCAATTCCAGACCTTTGATCTCGTTGCTGGTGATCAAGGTGCCGGTGGCGACTTCAGGCAGCAGACGGCCGTCGTCGGTAGTGAAAACCGGGCTGGATACGAACTGGTTGCCATATTTCAGCACGGTGTCGGAGATGCGGAGTTTCGCTGCCCCTGCCACTTTGGACTGGGTGGATTCTGGCTCGCCAGCGCCATTGGTTGCGAACAGACCGTTACCGGCACGGCCCGCACCGCCATCAAGCTTATAGCTGCCCATGGCCATGGCATCGACGCCGAAGCCGACGGTGCCTTGGGTGAAGCCGGATTGGTAGGTGAGCAACTCGCTGATACCGGTGTCCTGACGGTAGCCGCTGACTTTGTCGTCGGTGCCGGTGGTGTAGTTACCGTTACTACGACGCACGTTACCCACGCCGTCCTTGTAGTCACGGTTCATGTACATTGCACGGGTTTTCGCGGTCAGGGTGCTATCTTCGATAAAGCCCTTTGCGTCGTCCTGAGAGGACGCGATTGCGAACTGCGAGGTGCCTGCAGAAACAGCCAGGGCGATCATGCTCCACTTCATCACGCGCATCGTGATTTGCTCCTTTGGTTTTCGGAAGAGTACTGCCGTCCCACCTGTATTTTTATCTGGGCGGCTCTTTCTTTTTTGTGTCGGCGCAAAGTTATATCACGCAGACTCTAATGACGATACTTACCAAACTTTCCTTTCAGCTTCTTTACGAGGCTGTCGTAAATTGCTAGCTCCATGTCGCAAATTCACAGTCCTGAATGTTACGGGACTGACAACTTCAATGCTGTTTTCAGACCTCTTTCGAAGTTTGAAACCTTCCGTGGGGCGCATCGAAACGCTGCTGTTCTTTTATCGCGAAACACCTGCTTCCAAACGGGTGTCGTTGCCGACGATGTGAGTGTGAATGCAACAAGCGCGCCCAAACCGGTAACCGAATGTCATTTTTTCGTGAAAAGCGTGGTGGGCGTGTAAAAACCTCATAAGTACGGGGTTTTTACGCCGTTTTGTTTGGGCTTGACGTGCATGGGTTACGCCTGTTCGGTGGTACTAAAACACTGTGCCAGAGAAAAACGTTACCGGTTCACCCTACAAGTGGGTAGTCGGCGGATCCCTTTGATGCACAAGTGGGTCATTTTGGTGCGCCCTTGAAAGGCCCGGATTAGCGTAGCTCAAATATTTGCCTGCCTCTTAAGAGTGCAGGTTTTTATCGGTTTGCGTTACGTTGCTGCCATTCGCCGTGAAGCCTGGCGCGTTCATAGGTATGCTGGCGCCTGAAACTGACCTTCCGAACGGAGTGCCCGTGGTGTTCGCCTTAGATCAACGTTTGCAACAAGACACACTGGTCATCGGGGACTTCCCGCTGTGCCGCCTGCTGCTGTCCAATGATTCGAACTACCCCTGGTTCATCCTGGTGCCGCGTATCAACGGTATCAGCGAAGTGTTTCAGCTGGATGTCGCAGATCAAGATACCTTGTGGCAAGAGACCACTGCCTTGGCGCAGTGGCTGAATGAAGGGTTGGCCGCCGACAAGATGAACATTGGCGCGCTGGGCAACGTCGTGAGCCAATTGCATGTGCATGTGATCGTACGAAAGCGTGATGACGCTGCCTGGCCTGCTCCAGTGTGGGGCAAGCATCCGGCCCAGCCGTACACTGAAGAGCAACTGGCCGCCATTCGTTCGCGTCTGCGCGAGATGCTGCCCGCCGACTTTATCTTTACCCAGGGCTGAACCATGGATCTGCAAGACCGCGTCACTGAACTGGAAAGCCGCCTGGCCTTTCAGGACGACACCATCGAAACCCTGAATGACATCCTGGTCACCCAGCAGCGGGCCGTCGAACGGCTGCAGTTGCAGATGACCGCGCTGCTTAAGCGCCAGGAAGAAATGGGCGGGCAATTCGAGTCATCCGAAGAAGAAGCGCCGCCGCCTCACTACTGATCGACAGGCAATAAAAAAACCGCGACCCAGCCAGGCTGGATCGCGGTTTTTTTTGCTGCGACGGCTGGAATCAGCGACGCGGCAATGCAGCGATCACGTCTTCGGCTTGTAGGCCTTTGTCGCGATTCATCACGGAAAACTCCACGCGCTGGCCTTCAACCAGAACACGATGGCCTTCGCCGCGAATGGCCCGGAAGTGGACGAAGATATCGTCGCCCGAATCACGGGAAATAAAGCCGAAGCCTTTGGATGTGTTGAACCACTTGACGGTACCGGTATCCCGATTGGTCATGTCGTAGTTTTGCGACGCGGCCGCGGGGGACGAGCGGTAGAAGCTGATAGCCAGGTGAAGAGCGATGGCGACCACAGCAATTACCAGGCTGAGCAGGATGGCCGGATGGCCGCCGACTTCAGGCATGGGTGCCAGGAGGGTGAGGGTTTGTACGACAACGGTCAGTACCAGCAGCGCGCTGACCAGGTTTTGCAGTTGATGGCGCGTGCCTTTGTTCCAGTAAGGGATTACTGGGGCGAGCGTCAGGTTAAGAAGGCCGAACAAGGCCAGGTACAAAGCGTCATGTTGTTGCAGGTAGGGCAGGCTTTCAGGCTGCAGGCTCGGGATAAAGGACAGCAGCAACGCTGCAACGCCCGTTAGCAGGTGGACGATTTTCAACATTTTGATTAACTCACGTTAAGACGGATCACAAGGAAGAGCTGACTGGCACGGTTCGCTTCTGAACAATGGGAGGCGTTGGGCACGTGCACGGGTATCAGCCTATGCCGCTCGCCGTGAAAAAACGGCGGCGACACGCTGCCTATTTAACAGCAAAGGCTGTGCCTACTCAAATCAAGCATTTTCGTGCTTTGCAGGGTGCGGGGCATTTCTGCGTGAAACGCTGGTCCTAGACAGGTGCAGGTGTTTTTTGGGCGGTTGGCGGGAATTTTCCTGCGTAGCTCAAAGGGCTTGGTTGCCGCCGAAGAGGGCGTAAAGCGCAGGACCATTTGCCGCACCGTGTCCTTGGCGGGCTGCGCGTCAGCAGCACTCTTGCTACAGTGGTCCTGCACCTGATCAATGAATGCTTGTCAATTGAAGGGGATAAACATGGCAATCGATATCGGTATCAGTGAAGAAGATCGTAAATCCATCGTCGATGGGCTATCACGACTGCTTTCCGATACCTATGTACTGTACCTGAAGACCCACAACTTCCATTGGAACGTCACGGGCCCCATGTTTCGGACGCTGCACTTGATGTTCGAAGAGCAGTACAACGAGCTGGCGCTGGCGGTTGACTCTATTGCCGAGCGTATCCGTGCCCTGGGTTTTCCGGCGCCGGGTGCCTATTCGATCTATGCCCGTCTGTCTTCCATCAAGGAAGAAGAGGGCGTACCCAGCGCAGAAGAGATGATCAAGCAGTTGGTGGCGGGCCAGGAAGCTGTCACACGGACCGCGCGGGGTATTTTCCCGCTGCTTGATAAAGTCAGCGATGAGCCGACTGCAGACTTGTTGACTCAGCGTATGCAGGTTCACGAGAAAACCGCGTGGATGCTGCGCTCTCTGCTCGAAAATCAGTAGTCGTTGACCCGGAGTGGCGCCATCGCGGCGCCACTTGCTTGTTTCCATGCATTTCCTAGCGTTGTCCTACGCCTTTCAACGTCCCGTCTTCTGGCTGCCTGCCTCGTCCTGCTGTTTTATAGGGTCACTGCCCAATGGGAGGACCCGTGGGCTGCTGTTTGGCAATGGAGTGTCAGGTGTATGTCACGTGGAGTGGATATTGGAGTAATGGAAACCGGTGGTTTTCATAAGATAAACGTCGACCCCTTCGCCAAGGGGTTCGATATGGGGCTGGCCAAGCCAATGTCCCGATCGGTACGGCTCAATGGGTTTTCCACTTGTCTGCGGCTTGAGCAGATCTATTGGAACATCCTCACGGAAATAGCCAGGATCAATGCCTGCTCTGTCAGTGCGCTGCTGTCCTATGTCGATCGGGAAGTGCACTTGCGGTATGGAGGTGTGAAGAACTTCAGTGGCTTGGTCAGGGTTGTGTGCGTGGTTCATCTATTAAAAGGCCGTGTTGCCTCGCCAAACCCTGAGTGATCGGTCGGCTTTGGGGCCGGTCCGCCGTCGAAGTGGACCAGGCTCCGGGCAGAAAGCCGGCTGCGCTGCCTCGATTTACCAGATATAATCTCGCGCTTTGCTGCTGCCGGGGCTTTCTCCCTCTGCTCTACTCCAAGAGCGGGCGCGGCACAGTAACGATCGATCGCCGAGACATCGCCATGCCCATGTACGACTATCAATGTGCTTCCTGTGGACATCAGTTGGAAGCCATCCAGAAGATCAGCGCCGCGCCGTTGGTCGATTGCCCGGCCTGCCAGGCACCCGAGCTCAAGAAGATGTTGTCCATGCCAGGCTTCCGCCTGAGCGGCAGCGGCTGGTACGAGACCGATTTCAAGACCGGCTCGAAGAAGAATCTGGCCGGCGGCGACAAAGCAGACTGAGTTGAACTCCACGCGCAGGCTACTGCATTATCCGTCCCCTGCTTAACTGTGCGGTGACGAGGCAAGCCTCCACCGAATTACGAATTACGAGAAGTGAAACCACGACCATGATGCGCAGCCACTATTGCGGCCAACTGAACGAGACCCTGGAAGGTCAGGAAATTACCCTTTGCGGATGGGTTCACCGTCGCCGCGACCACGGCGGGGTGATCTTCCTCGATATCCGTGATCGTGATGGTCTGGCCCAGGTAGTGTTCGATCCTGACCGTGCCGAGAGTTTCGCCGCCGCCGACCGCGTGCGCAGCGAATACGTCGTGAAGATCACCGGCAAGGTGCGCCTGCGTCCAGCCGGTGCCGTGAACGCGAACATGGCCTCGGGCGCGATCGAAGTGCTGGGCTACGAGCTGGAAGTGCTGAACGAGTCGGAAACTCCGCCGTTCCCACTCAACGAATACTCCGACGTGGGCGAAGAAACCCGCCTGCGCTACCGCTTCCTGGACCTGCGTCGTCCGGAAATGGCCGAAAAGCTGCGTTTGCGTTCGCGTATGACCACCAGCATCCGTCGTTTCCTCGACGAGAACGGCTTCCTTGATGTAGAAACGCCGATCCTGACCCGGGCCACCCCGGAAGGCGCGCGTGACTACCTGGTGCCTAGCCGTACCCACGCCGGTTCGTTCTTTGCGCTGCCGCAATCGCCACAGCTGTTCAAGCAACTGCTGATGGTGGCCGGCTTCGACCGTTACTACCAGATCGCCAAGTGCTTCCGCGACGAAGACCTGCGCGCCGACCGCCAGCCGGAATTCACCCAGATCGACATCGAGACCAGTTTCCTCGATGAAAAAGAGATCATGGGCCTGACCGAGCAGATGATCCGCAACCTGTTCAAGGAAGTGCTGGACCTGGAGTTCGGCGAATTCCCGCACATGACCTTCGAAGAAGCCATGCGCCGCTACGGCTCCGACAAGCCAGACCTGCGTAACCCGTTGGAACTGGTGGACGTTGCCGACCAACTGAAAGAAGTTGATTTCAAAGTTTTCAGCGGCCCGGCCAACGACCCTAAATGCCGCATCGCTGCCCTGCGCGTGCCTGGCGGCGCGAGCATGCCGCGCAAGCAGATCGACGACTACACCAAGTTTGTCGGCATCTACGGTGCCAAGGGCTTGGCGTACATCAAGGTCAACGAGCGCGCCAACGGTGTTGACGGTCTGCAATCGCCGATCGTGAAAAACATTCCGCTGGACAACCTCAACGCGATTCTTGATCGCGTTGGCGCGGTCGACGGCGACATCGTGTTCTTCGGTGCAGACAAAGCCAAAATCGTCAGCGAAGCCTTGGGCGCGCTGCGCATCAAGCTGGGCCACGACCTGGACCTGCTGACTTGCAAGTGGGCACCGATGTGGGTTGTCGACTTCCCGATGTTCGAAGAGAACGACGACGGCAGCTTCAGCGCCTTGCACCATCCGTTCACCGCGCCGAAGTGCTCGCCTGAGGAATTGGAAGCCAACCCGGCTGGCGCACTGTCCCGCGCCTACGACATGGTGCTCAACGGCACCGAACTGGGTGGCGGTTCGATCCGTATCCATCGCAAAGAGATGCAACAAGCGGTATTCCGCCTGTTGGGCATCAACGAAGCGGAGCAGGAAGAGAAGTTCGGCTTCCTTCTCGACGCCCTGAAGTACGGCGCGCCGCCTCACGGTGGCCTGGCGTTCGGTCTCGACCGTCTGGTGATGCTGATGACCGGTGCCCAGTCGATCCGTGAAGTGATCGCCTTCCCGAAAACCCAGAGTGCTGCGGACGTCATGACCCAGGCTCCGGGTGTGGTGGATGCCAAGGCGCTGCGCGAACTGCACATCCGTCTGCGCGAGACGCCAAAGGCTGAGTAAGGCTGCTGCGTGAAAGCGCTATAGGGTTTTACGCAGTCAAAAAGGCGCATCTTCGGATGCGCCTTTGCGTTAAAGAGCTGTATCCCGCCTGGGGCGGGGTTGATCAAGGTTTCTAGAGAATTTCGGAGTTGTGTTATGGCTGGCCATTCCAAGTGGGCGAACATCAAGCACCGCAAAGAGCGTCAGGATGCCAAGAAAGGCAAGATTTTCACCAAGTGGATTCGCGAGCTGACCGTCGCTGCCCGTCAAGGCGGTGGTGATCCGGGCTCCAACCCGCGTCTGCGCCTGGCACTGGACAAAGCGCTCGGCGCCAACATGAGCCGCGACATTATCGACCGCGCTGTGGCCCGTGGTGCCGGCGCTGCCGATACCGACGACATGGTTGAGCTGACCTACGAAGGCTATGGCCCAGGCGGCGTGGCGGTGATGGTCGAGTGCATGACCGATAACCGCAACCGCACAGCCGCCGCTGTGCGCCATGCGTTCAGCAAATGCGGTGGCAACCTCGGCACCGACGGCTCGGTGGCTTACCTGTTTGAGCGCAAGGGCCAGATATCCTTCGCGCCGGGTGTGGATGAGGATGCGCTGATGGAGGCCGCCATGGAGGCCGATGCCGACGATGTGGTCACCAACGAAGATGGCTCCATCGACGTGTTTACCTCGTTTGCCGGATTCTACGCTGTGCGTAACGCCCTGGAAGCGGCCGGCTTCAAAGGCTCCGACGCCGAGATCGTGATGCTGCCGACCACCAGCGCCGAGTTGGACTTGGATGGCGCGCAGAAGGTGCTGAAGCTGCTGGATATGCTGGAAGACCTGGATGATGTGCAAAACGTGTATTCCAACGCCGATATTCCGGAATCCGTGGCCGAACAGCTAGGCTGAGGAATGACGTAGATCCAAATGTGGGAGGGGGCTTGCTCCCGATGGCGGTCGTCCAGTTAGACATAAGCTGACTGACACGCAGCTATCGGGAGCAAGCCCCCTCCCACATTGGAACTACGGTGTATCAAAAAATGTGTTTATCCAACCTGCAGGCGTTATGACTTTAATCCTAGGTATCGACCCCGGTTCGCGCATCACCGGCTTTGGTGTGGTGCAACACACCCCGCGTGGCTGCGTCTATGTCGCCTCGGGCTGCATCCGCACCGGCGCGGGCGAGTTAGCCGAGCGCCTGCAGATTGTTTATCGCGGCGTGCGCGAAGTGATCCAGACCTACGGGCCGGTGACCATGGGCATCGAAAAGGTGTTCATGGCAAAAAACGCTGACTCGGCGTTGAAGCTCGGCCAAGCCCGTGGCGCTGCCATCGTCGCCGGCGCCGAAGAGAGCCTGGAAATCGCGGAATACACTGCTACTCAGGTCAAGCAGGCCGTGGTCGGCACCGGCGCCGCTAATAAAGAGCAGGTTCAGATGATGGTCATGCACATGCTCAAGCTCACCTCAAAACCGCAGATTGATGCCTCTGACGCCCTGGCTATTGCCATTTGCCATGCACACACTCGTTCCAGCCTGCTGCCCCACGGGTTGGGCACAGCACGCAGTCGTGGCGGGCGGCTGCGTCTCTGATAGCATCAGCGCAATCGAAATTTGCGGTCAGGCCTCGATCTGACCCCCACGCTTTAAGGATTTGAACCGTGATTGGACGCTTGCGCGGCACCCTGGCTGAGAAACAGCCGCCGCATCTGATTCTGGATGTAAACGGGTTGGGGTATGAACTCGAAGTGCCCATGACCACACTCTATCGCCTACCGTCGGTCGGTGAGCCGATAACGCTGCACACCCATTTGGTGGTGCGCGAAGACGCGCAACTACTCTATGGTTTCATCGGCAAGCGTGACCGAGACTTTTTTCGCGAACTGATTCGCCTCAATGGCGTAGGGCCGAAACTGGCGCTGGCCTTGATGTCGAGCCTGGAAGTAGACGAGTTGGTGCGTGCCGTTTCGGCCCAGGACACCTCGGCTTTGACCAAGGTACCGGGTGTGGGCAAGAAAACCGCCGAGCGCCTGTTGGTCGAGCTCAAAGACCGCTTCAAGGCCTGGGAGGTTGTGCCGAGCATGTTCGCCCTGGTGCCGAACCAACCGGATATGCCGGCGGGCCAAGTAGCGAGCGCCGAAAGCGATGCGGTCAGCGCGCTTATCTCTCTGGGCTATAAGCCGCAGGAGGCAAGCAAGGCGGTGTCGGCGATTAAAGACAAGAACCTGAGCAGCGAAGACATGATCCGCCGAGCCCTGAAGGGAATGATTTAAGTGATTGAAGCTGATCGTCTGATTGCGGCCACTGGCCCGCGCGACCGTGAAGAAGTTCAGGACCGGGCCATCCGCCCCCTGAGCCTGGCCGACTACATCGGCCAGCCCACCGTGCGTGAGCAAATGGAGTTGTTTATCCAGGCCGCGCGCGGGCGCAGTGAATCCCTGGATCACACATTGATTTTCGGTCCACCGGGGCTGGGTAAAACCACCCTGGCCAATATCATTGCGCAGGAAATGGGGGTGTCGATCAAATCCACCTCCGGCCCGGTGTTGGAGCGTCCGGGTGATCTTGCGGCGCTGCTCACCAACCTTGAACCTCACGACGTACTGTTTATCGACGAGATTCACCGGTTGTCGCCCATCGTTGAGGAAGTGCTGTACCCGGCGATGGAGGACTTTCAGCTCGACATCATGATCGGCGAAGGTCCGGCGGCGCGCTCGATCAAGCTCGACCTGCCACCGTTCACCCTGGTGGGGGCGACGACTCGTGCGGGCATGCTCACCAACCCATTGCGAGACCGTTTCGGCATTGTTCAGCGTCTTGAGTTCTATAGCACGGCGGATCTGGCGACCATCGTCAGCCGTTCGGCGAGCATACTTGGCTTGCCCCTGGACCCGGAAGGCGCGTTTGAGATTGCGCGTCGTGCCCGCGGCACGCCACGGATCGCCAACCGATTGCTGCGTCGTGTGCGCGATTTTGCTGAAGTGCGGGCCAAGGGGCATATCACCAAGGCAGTGGCTGACCTGGCGCTGAACTTGCTGGACGTGGACGAGCATGGTTTCGATCACCAGGATCGACGTCTACTCTTGACCATGATCGAGAAATTCGACGGCGGCCCGGTGGGCGTTGACAGCCTGGCTGCGGCCATCAGTGAAGAGCGGCATACCATTGAGGATGTGCTGGAGCCGTACTTGATCCAGCAAGGTTACATCATGCGCACGCCAAGAGGGCGGGTGGTGACGCGTCACGCTTACCTGCACTTTGGGTTAAACATTCCGTCACGATTGGGTGAGATGCCCGTGGTAGACGAATTCCTCGATGCAGTGGACGATTAAAAGCTTCATGGGGGTCGATTTATTCGATGTTTGTGCTGTCCCAGTGTCTGGCGTCGTCATTCAGTCACTGCAAATGTTTCAAAGAATGAAAAAACAGTTGCCCAGCCGGATTGGCAACCTCAGGAGTAAGCACTAGAGTATGCGCGCGCAAAACGGGGATCAGTCGTTCGCACATCGCTGTCGCGTTTATTACGAGGACACCGATGCCGGCGGCATCGTTTATTACGTCAATTACCTCAAGTTCATGGAGCGGGCTCGAACCGAGCGGCTACGGGAGCTGGGCTTTGCCCAATCCCAGCTGGCAGGGGAGGACCTGTTATTCGTCGTGCATTCCAGCGAGGCGCGTTACCACGCGCCGGCGCGACTGGACGACGAGCTTCTGGTTAGCGCTGAAGTAATCGAATTGAACCGTGCCAGCCTGCGTTTCAAGCAGCAGGTCAGGCGGGCAACGGATGCAACGCTGCTCTGTGAGGGGCAGTTCCTGGTGGCGTGTGTACGCACCAACAGTTTGAAACCTCGGGCCATTCCCGAAACTCTACGTGCGGCCTTTGCCGCCGTGAGCGGCGCGGGTAAACAATCAAAGCAGGAGATTTAGCGTGGAACCTACCGTCGTCGACCATTCCTCCATGTGGAGCCTGGTCAGCAATGCCAGTGTTGTGGTTCAACTGGTGATGCTGATCCTGGTAGCCGCATCGGTTACCTCTTGGGTCATGATTTTTCAGCGCAGCAACCTGCTGCGTGCCGGTCGACGTGCCCTGGAGAGCTTTGAAGAGCGCTTCTGGTCGGGTATCGACCTGTCCAAGCTCTACCGCCAGGCCGGCAGCAACCCGGACCCGGATTCGGGTGTGGAGCAAATCTTCCGGGCCGGCTTCAAGGAATTCTCGCGTCTGCGTCAGCAGCCGGGTGTTGATCCGGAAGCAGTGATGGAAGGCGTGGCTCGTGCCATGCGCGTCGCCATCTCCCGTGAAGAAGAGAAGCTGGAGCAGAGCCTGCCGTTTCTCGCCACCGTTGGTTCCGTCAGCCCGTACATCGGCCTGTTCGGTACCGTGTGGGGGATCATGAACTCCTTCCGAGGCCTGGCCCAGGCCCAGCAAGCTACCCTGGCCACAGTGGCCCCAGGTATCGCCGAAGCTCTGATCGCTACCGCGATCGGCCTGTTCGCCGCTATCCCCGCTGTTATCGCCTACAACCGTTTTGCCGCGCGCGGCGAGAACCTGATTGGCCGTTACTACACCTTCGCCGATGAATTCCAGGCGATCCTGCACCGTAAAGTGCACACCAGCGAAGAATAAGCAGGTACTCCCCGATGGCTTTAATCACTCGAGCTCGAACCAAGCGCAAGCCGGTCGCCGAGATGAACGTAGTGCCTTACATCGACGTGATGCTGGTGCTGCTGGTGATCTTCATGGTGACCGCGCCGATGCTCAACCAGGGTGTGAAGGTTGATCTGCCCAAGGTTTCCAGCGAAGCCTTGCCTCAGGACAACAATACCCAGGTCTTGACCATCTCGATCAAGGCTGACAAGACCTATTACTGGAACCTTGGCAGCGAAGTCGACACCCAGAAGCAGCAGGACAAGGCTCTGACCCTGCCGGCGATGACTGATGCTGTGACCAAGATCATTCGCTCCGGCAACGAAGGCGGCAAGCACACCCAGGTCTTCATTCGCGGCGACAAGTCGGTCGACTACGGCTCCGTCATGGGCGCCATGGGCGGGCTGCAGAAGGCCGGCGTCGGTAACGTTGGCTTGATTACCGAGGCGCCCTGATGCAGCAACAGCGAGAGCCGTCCGCCTCGGAAAGCTACTTCTGGCCTAGCGTCTGGGCAATTGCCCTGCATGTCCTGGTGTTTGGCATGTTGTTCGTCAGCTTTGCCATGACCCCGGACTTGCCGCCAGCCAAGCCGATCGTGCAGGCGACCCTGTATCAGCTGAAATCGAAAAGTCAGGCCACCACCCAGACCAATCAGAAGATTGCGGGTGAGGCCCAGAAGTCGGCTGCGCGCCAGACTGAAGTCGAACAGATGGAACAGAAGAAGGTCGAGCAGGAAGCGGTGAAGGCTGCTGCGGAACAAAAGAAAGAAGAGGCGGCTCAAAAGGCCGAGGAATCGAAAAAGGCTGACGAAGCGAAGAAGGCCGACGAGGCGAAAAAGGCTGATGAAGCCAAGAAGTCCGAGAAAGCTGCCGAAGCTAAAAAGGCTGAAGAGAAACAATTGGCTGATATAGCCAAGAAGAAATCTGAAGAAGAAGCGAAAAAAGCTGCCGAAGAAGAGGCCAAGAAAAAGGCCGCTGAAGAGGCCAAGAAAAAGATAGTCGAAGACGCGAAGAAGAAAGCCGCCGAAGACGCCAAGAAAAAAGCTGAAGCAGACGAGGCGAAGAAGAAGATCGCCGACGACGCGAAGAAGAAAGCTGCAGCCGACGCCACCAAGAAAAAGGCCCAGGAAGCAGCGCGTAAATCCGCCGAAGAGAAAAAGGCCCAGGCCTTGGCAGATTTGCTCTCCGACACGCCGCAGCGTCAGCAAGCCTTGGCCGATGAGCGTGGTGATGAAGTCGCGGGCAGTTTCGACGACCTGATTCGGGCACGGGCAGCAGAAGGCTGGACACGTCCACCTTCGGCGCGCAAAGGCATGACAGTAGTGCTGCAGATCGGCATGTTGCCGGACGGTACGGTGACTTCGGTCAGCGTGGCCAAGTCCAGTGGTGATGGTTCGTTCGACAGTTCGGCGGTTGCCGCAGTCAAGAACATTGGCCGGTTGACCGAGATGCAGGGAATGAAACCAAGCGACTTCGCTCCCTATCGTTCATTCAAGATGACATTCACACCTGAGGATCTAGCCTTGTGAGAAACCTTCTTCGAGGAATGCTTGTCGTTATTTGCTGTATGGCAGGGATAGCGGCGGCGGATGAAAAGAACATCCTGGTAACCAGCGGTAGCGACCGGGCCACCCCGATCGCTGTTGTACCGTTCGGTTGGCAGGGCGGCAGTGTGCTGCCGGACGACATGGCCCAGATCGTCAGCGACGACCTGCGCAACTCCGGTTACTACGCGCCGATTCCGAAAGGCAACATGATCAGCCAGCCGAACCAGGCCAGCGAAGTCGTGTTCCGTGACTGGAAAGCCGTTGGCGCCCAGTACCTGATGGTCGGCAACATCGTGCCGGCCGGCGGTCGCCTGCAAATCCAATACACCTTGTTCAACGTGGCCACCGAGCAACAGGTCCTGACCGGCAGCGTTTCGGGCACCACCGAACAACTGCGGGACATGGCCCACTACATCTCGGACCAGTCGTTTGAAAAACTCACCGGTATCAAAGGGGCGTTCTCGACACGCCTGCTTTACGTAACGGCTGAGCGTTTCTCTGTAGATAACACTCGCTACACTCTGCAGCGCTCGGACTACGACGGCGCACGTGCCGTGACGTTGCTGCAATCGCGTGAGCCAATCCTGTCGCCGCGCTTTGCGCCGGACGGCAAGCGCATTGCCTACGTGTCGTTCGAACAGAAGCGTCCGCGCATTTTCGTCCAGCACATCGATACTGGTCGTCGTGAGCAGATCACCAACTTCGAAGGCCTCAACGGCGCGCCAGCCTGGTCGCCGGATGGTTCGCGCCTGGCATTCGTGCTGTCTAAAGACGGCAACCCGGATATCTACGTGATGAACATGGCTTCGCGCCAGATCAATCGTGTTACCAGTGGCCCGGGTATCAATACTGAACCGTTCTGGGGCAAGGATGGTTCGACCATCTATTTCACCTCTGACCGGGGCGGCAAGCCACAAATCTACAAATCGAGCATTAGTGGTGGCGGCGCGGAACGAGTGACCTTTATTGGTAACTACAACGCTAACCCTAAGCTTTCGGCTGATGAAAAGACGTTGGTGATGATTCACCGTCAGGATGGCTTCACTAATTTCCGGGTTGCGGCCCAGGATTTGCAGCGTGGAACCGTAAAAATCCTCACAGATACCAACCTTGATGAGTCAGCTACTGTTGCGCCCAACGGCACCATGGTAATCTACGCCACCCGCCAGCAGGGCCGGGGAGTCTTGATGCTCGTGTCCATTAATGGACGCGTGAGGCTCCCGCTTCCTACCGCTCAAGGCGAAGTCAGAGAACCGTCCTGGTCCCCTTACCTGAACTGACGCGGCGCTACAAAAAGAAGTACTTAACACACTGGGGTTCATTAGGAGTTTCACGATGGAAATGCTGAAGTTTGGTAAGTTTGCTGCTCTGGCTCTGGCTCTGTCCGTAGCCGTTGGTTGCTCGTCTAAAGGCGGCGACAATGCCGGTGAAGGCGCAGCTGTTGATCCAAACGCTGGTTACGGCGCTAACACTGGTGCAGTTGACGGCTCCCTGAGCGAAGAAGCTGCTCTGCGCGCTATCACCACTTTCTACTTCGAATACGACAGTTCGGACCTGAAACCAGAAGCCATGCGCGCTCTGGACGTTCACGCGAAGGACCTGAAAGCTAACGGCGCTCGCGTTGTTCTGGAAGGTAACACCGACGAACGTGGTACTCGTGAGTACAACATGGCACTGGGCGAGCGTCGTGCGAAAGCCGTTCAGCGCTACCTGGTACTGCAAGGTGTTGCTCCAGGCCAACTGGAACTGGTTTCCTACGGTAAAGAGCGTCCAGTTGCTACTGGCCACGACGAGCAGTCCTGGGCTCAAAACCGTCGCGTCGAACTGCGTAAGTAATTCGTCATGCGAACGTGCCGTCGTGCTCTAACTGTATTGGCTCTCAGCTTCGCACCGCTTGCGGTGTGGGCTGCGGTTCCTGTGGAAGATAGCAACTCTGGCTATAACAATAGCGGGAGCAGCTATCCGCCAGCAGGTTATGGCACGAACGGCGCCTATGCTGGGGGGGCGGCTACGTCCGCCCCTTCGGCACAGGGCGAACTGTTCAACCAGCTGCAACGCATGCAGGATCAATTGGCGCAGCAACAAGGCACCATTGAAGTTCTGCAGAATGAAGTGCGTCAGCTGAAGCAAGAAGGCCTGGAGCGTTACCAGGATCTTGATCGACGCATAGGAGCCGGCGTTACACCTGCCGCTACTCCTGATAATTCTTCTGCCGGTGGCGCGCCAAGCGCCGCTGCCGGTGGTGCAGCAGTAGGGGCCGCGGCCGCGAGCCAAGCCCCTGCCGCCAGCAGTGAACCGGGTGATCCTGCGAAGGAAAAGCTGTATTACGATGCAGCCTTCGACCTGATCAAAGCCAAGGATTTCGATAAGGCCAGCCAGGCGTTTACCGCCTTCCTGCGCAAATACCCAAACAGCCAGTACGCGGGCAACGCCCAGTACTGGTTGGGCGAGGTGAACCTGGCAAAGGGTGATTTGCAGGGGGCGGGCCAGGCATTTGCCAAGGTCAGCCAGCTGTACCCCAAGCACGCCAAGGTGCCGGATTCGCTGTACAAACTCGCTGACGTAGAGCGCCGCCTGGGTCATACCGACAAGGTCAAAGGCATTCTGCAGCAGGTCGTTGCCCAATATCCGGGCACTTCTGCTGCACAGTTGGCTCAACGGGATCTGCAACGCTTGTAAGCGATGCTGTCCGTTTAGAAGAAACCCGCGCCTGGCGCGGGTTTTTTCGTTAGAATCCACGCCCTTTTATGACACCCGCTTCCTGGGGCCTACGCGTTGGCGGGGTTCCTTGAAGTGCCTGACGGAGGCGGACAGCCTGTTTAGCTGTTACGCCCGTGGCGACTATGCAAGACACATTACGCATCACCGAAGTTTTTTACTCGTTACAGGGTGAAACACGCACCGCCGGCCTGCCCACAGTATTTGTGCGCCTGACCGGCTGCCCGTTACGTTGCCAATACTGTGACAGCGCCTATGCCTTCAGTGGCGGCACCGTTCGAACCCTTGAAGACATTCTGGAGCAGGTTGCCGGCTACCGGCCGCGTTACGTCTGTGTGACAGGCGGCGAGCCCCTGGCTCAGCCCAACGCCATTCCTTTGCTCAAGCAGTTGTGTGATGCCGGTTACGAAGTCTCCCTGGAAACCAGCGGTGCTTTGGATATCTCCGCGGTAGACCCGCGTGTGAGCCGAGTGCTAGACCTCAAAACCCCAGGCTCCAAGGAAGCGCACCGCAACCTTTACGAGAACATCGAACTGCTGACGCCCAACGATCAGGTCAAGTTTGTCATCTGTTCTCGTGAGGATTACGACTGGGCCAACTCCAAGTTGATCCAGTACGGCCTCGAACGCCGTGCCGGTGAAGTGCTGTTCTCCCCCAGCCACCATGACCTGAACGCACGCGATCTGGCCGACTGGGTGGTTGCCGATAACTTGCCCGTACGCCTGCAATTGCAGCTGCATAAATACCTGTGGAACGACGAGCCGGGGCGCTGAGATGACTGATCAAAAGCGCGCAGTCATTCTGCTGTCCGGTGGTCTCGACTCCGCCACATTGGTGGCCATGGTGCGAGCGCAAGGCTATAGCTGTTACACCATGAGCTTCGATTATGGCCAGCGTCACCGCGCCGAGTTGAACGCGGCTGCGTGCGTCGCCCGCGACCTCGGTGTGATCGAGCACAAGGTGGTTGGCCTGAATCTAGGCGGGATGGGTGGTTCGGCGTTGACCGACAGCACCATCGACCTGCCAGAAGCACCCTCGGAAGGCATCCCGGTCACTTACGTACCGGCACGCAACACAGTGTTCCTGTCCCTGGCCCTTGGCTGGGCCGAAGTGCTTAACGCCCGCGACATCTTTATCGGCGTCAATGCGCTGGATTATTCCGGTTACCCGGACTGCCGTCCGGAGTTCGTCGAATCCTTCGAACGCATGGCCAACCTGGCCACCAAGGCCGGTGTAGAGGGGCAGGGGTTTCGTATCCAGGCGCCGCTGCAAAACATGAGCAAGGCCGATATCGTGAAGGCTGGCGTAGGACTTGGCGTCGATTACGCGCTGACTGTTTCCTGCTATCAGGCAGACGAAGGCGGTAGTGCCTGTGGGAAATGTGACAGCTGCCGGCTGCGTGCAGAGGGCTTCAAAATGGCCGGAATTACGGACCCAACGCGTTATTTCTGATTTATTTCAAATAAGGTGTTGAATAATCCTTAGAAATCAGTATTATACGCGCCACCACACAGCGGGTCGTTAGCTCAGTTGGTAGAGCAGTTGGCTTTTAACCAATTGGTCGTAGGTTCGAATCCCACACGACCCACCATTTTTGGCGGTTTAGAAAATCCGGAAGGCCCACGTAAGTGAGGATTTCCGGGTTTTTTTTTGCCTGCGATTTGGAGCTTACCTGCCGGTGCGCAATGCACCCGGCTATACCAGCATTTGGCAAACCTCCCTGTTGACTCTCCCGTTACGGGCACACCCTATTCTGAACGCTCAACTTTCAGGATGAAGTGATGATGAGTAAGCGAGTTCTGGTGATTTTGGGGCATCCCTCAACCGACAGTTTCTGTGGAGCACTGACCGACACTTATGTGGAGGCGGCTACACGTGCGGGGCATGAGGTGCGTCTGTTACGGCTGGATGCGCTGCGCTTCGATCCCGTGCTGCACGATGGCTACAAGCAGGTTCAGCTCTTGGAGCCTGATCTGCTCAAGGCGCAGGCCGATATCACTTGGGCTGAGCACCTGGCGTTTGTGTATCCCATCTGGTGGGGAGGGATTCCGGCCTTGATGAAAGGCTTTTTCGATCGGATATTCCTTCCCGGTTTCGCCTTCAAGTACCGCGAAGGCAAAGCCTTTCCCGACAAGCTCTTGAAGGGGCGCACCGCTCACTTGCTGGTCACGATGGATACCCCGCCGTGGTACTACAAATGGTTCTATCGCATGCCGGGGCTACACCAGATGCGCAAGACCACGTTGGAGTTCTGCGGCATCAAACCGTTGAAGACCCTCACGTTCGGGCCGATCCTCGGTTCCGGCGATTCCCAGCGACAAGCCTGGCTCAAGCAAGCTCAGGAGATCGCTGCTCGTTGACACACCGCTGTACAGCATCGCCTTGCAACAGGCGATGCCTGCTTCATCTCTGCCACTGCATAGCCTTTTGACACTGTCGGGTTTCAGACGCCGCACACATGTGTGAAGATGCGGCGCGCCAAAGTGCGCCCCCCCCGTCTGTGCCATAAAAAAGGACTTTTACATGTATATCGGCAAAGCAGCCCAGCTGTCGGGCACGACAGTCAAGACCATCCGCCACTATGAAGACATTGGTTTGCTGCCACCGCCTGCGCGCGAAGGTAAGTACCGGGTCTATAGCCAGCAAAGCGTTGAACTGCTGACGTTCATCAAATGCGCGCAGCAGCTTGGCTTCAAACTCAAGGAAATGCAGGCGATCCTTCAGGATCACCGCGGCCAGGAGCTGCCGTGGGATTTGGCCAACCAGGCCATTGCGGATAAAAAGCTGGAACTGAAGACTCAGATCGAAGGGTTGCAAAGCATCTACGACGGCCTTGAACAGTTCGAAAGCAGCCTCAAGGACGCCCAGTACCAATGCCAGTTTGAACATCTGTCCAAAACGGCCTGAACGAACGTGCTGCACAATCTCATGAAGCGGTGTGTGCGCTTCGCAAACGCCGGCAATCCGTGGTTGCTCAATGGATATGGCCGGCGTCGTCCTCTTCAGCGTTTATCCCAAAGCGCCCTGGCGTTCTGGGTGTTCGCGTTCATCTCCCCGTTGCTCGGGCACAATGGCTGCGAAGAACCACGGAGATATCAGCGTTACTAACAAAATGGTCATCACACCGCTGGAGAACAGAGCCAGCGCGACCAGCGTGCCCAAGTCAATGACTGGCTTGTAGGCGGAAAACAGCAGGGCCAGGAAACCTACGGAGAAAATCACCACGTTGACCACCGTCGAACGCCCGACACTGTGCATCGCCGTCAAAATCGCCTCGTCCACGTGGATACCTTCCTGGACCAGCAACTTGATACGCGACAGCAGGTGCACCGCGTAATCCACCACGCCCACTACAAGGAACGTTACCAGTGTCGTGCCAATGTTCAGCTCAATGTTCAGCAGGTACATAAAGCCGTACACCGTCACCGAGGTGGTCAGCAGCGTCAGCATGCCCAGAATCCCCAGCCGGACGGATTTCAACCAGAACATCATCATCAGCGTGACCACCAGCAGCGCGAGCGAGAAGCTCAGGACTTGGCCCTGGGTGATCTCCGCCAGGATGCCGGTCCAGATTTTCGGCGTACCGGCATGGGTCACCTGCAGGTTGGCCGGCTTGTTCACCAACAGCCAGGCGTCCAGGCGATCAAGCATGTCTTTGTAGTCGCTGGCCACCGAAGAGGTCATGGTGTAGAGCGTCAAGGCCTTGGAGTAGTCGGCATTGAGCACGTTCTGCAAGTCTGAGCCGCCGCCGTTCTCGAACATCATGATGTGTTGCTCGATCAGCGAGTTTCCGTCGACATCAAAGGTTTCCGCCTGCCCCTCATCGTTGACTGACGTCACCTGCTCCACGGCCTGCGGTACTCGCAGGTATTCGGGGTTCATGTCATTGAGCACAAGGTTCATGCGCTTGACGTAGGCCGCCACCGAATAGGTATAGCTGACGTTGGGCTGGGACTTGAGAAAGTGGTCGAGTTTGTCGAGGAACTGCACGGTCTCAGTGGTCAGCGCGCCACGCGGAGTCTTGGTATCGAACGCAATCCAGCCAGGTGAAGTGCCCGCGATCCGTGAGCGGTTGATGAACTCATCGGAAACACGCACCGGGCTGTCTTTCTTGAAGTAAGCGATGCCCGAGTCTTCGATATCGACCATGAAGGTAAACACCGTCATCAGCGCCAACATCGGCAAGCTGACCAACAGCACCGGTTTGCGCCAGCGGATCAGGCGGGCACAAAAAGCCACCAGGTAGCGCGAGATAATCGACTCTTTGTGTACGGTTTTACGCAACGGCTGGTCTTTACCCCAGATGGAAATCCACGCCGGAATCAACAGCAGCGAGATGATCAGCGCGGCCGTCAGCCCGATGGACATGAATACCCCGAAATTGCGGATGCTGACGATGTTGTTGGTGGTGGAGATCATGAACGTGGCGATGGTGGTCACGGTGGTCAACACGACCGGGACCACCATGCGGCGCATAGTCTCGCGGTTGGCCTCGCGGTACGTCTTGCCCGCATTGAGTTGCTCATAGTACTCAGCCATCACGTGTATCGCGTCGGCACAGCAGATCGTGAACAAAAATACCGGCAGCACACTGGTAAGCAGGTCGATGGGCACCTTCAACAATGCCATCAGCCCCAGCGTCCAGATCGTGCAGAAGAGGATATTGAACAGCGGCAGGAACACGCCCAAGGGCTTGCGGAAAAAGAACACCAGCATGGAGGTCACGAGCAGGAACACGATCGGAAACAGCAGCGCCAGGTCGTGATCGATGATCTCTTGTTGGGCGGCGATGAAGATCGGGGTTCCGGCGATGAACACTTCATCGGTGAACTGCGGATGTTTGCTCTGGTAGTCAGCGACGATCTGGCGAACCTGTTGGTACGCCCGCAGTTGCGCCTGAGCATCGTCTTGCTTGGTGCCTAACTCGGCCACCACCACCGCGACTTTCCTGTCAGGGGAAACCACTCCACCGACCATTTGCTCATTGCCCATGATCTGGGCTTCGACGAGTTGCGGGTCCATGTCCAAGGCGTGCAGTGTCTTGTGAATCCACAGTTCGCCGTCAGCGCTCAGGCTGATGTTTTCCAGGTCCGCCATCGAGGCCATTTCCTGGATCGGATTGATCCGTTCTGCCAGGAAGGCTAGAAACTGCTGATCGCGCTCCTCCCAGCCCTGGCTGCGGGCGTGATCGCGCAGGGCCTTGGCTTGGGCGTAATCGTTCTGGCTGAACCCATCGCCGAGGATATCGCTGGCCAACAGTTGGGCGCGACTGTCGCTTTCGTGTTTGCCGACAATGCGGCGCAACTCGACCTCATCGTCGGCATTGGCCAGCATCAGCCGGCGAAGGGCCTGGGAGATTTCGAACTGGGCGTTAAGCGACTGAGTGTTAAACACACTGTGCGCATTACTCTGGGCCACCATGACCGAGTCATAGGTGCCGGTGAACTCGTGTTGCAGTTCAATAATGGTTTTTCGCGCTGGATGGCTTTCCTTGAGCAAATAGGGATTGGTGTCCGACATCAGCGAGCCGAGGGCATAGGTGAAGTAGGCCGTGATCGCCACCAGCACAAATACAATCGTGCGCGCATAGCGCTCAACGAAGTTCAGGTATCGTTCCATAGTTCAATCGGTTCCACGAAAGGCAGGCGCAGTATTCAGCGAGCGGAGACGGCAAATTCAGGCAGGTCGCCAGTTTTGAGGCCGCGTTTGATCGCGGTCTGGTTGAACAGCCAGTCGTCCAGTTCGACGTTGTACTGCAACTGGTTGAACTTCAGTTGGGAGCGCGTGCCGGCGATGAAGTCTTCGGTTTCGCTGAGGGTGATGCTGTCGATCTGATCGACTGTCTCGACTTTCAGCGTCCGCATCTGCTTGAACATCACGCCTTTGACGTCGAAGAAATCCTGACGCATGACCAGCCTGTTCTGCTTGTCGATCCAGACCTTGAGTTGGTTGTAGCCGGTTTTGGCCAGGATCTGCGCAGACACCGGCGTGCGCTCGATGACGTAGCATTCACGCCCGTTGATGGTCTCTTCGCCTACCAGTGTCTGGCTGTAGTCATCGGCCCGGATCTTGTCCAAATCCGCGTAGGAGTAATCACTGCCCATGAATGCGCCACGCTTGTCGGTGGTCGAGATCCGGCGTGTTTGCCGGCTGACCGGCAGGTACATCCATTGGCTGTCCTCGGCACTCAGGGCTTCGTGGGGGTTTTCGATGTGGAAGGCGACGTTGCGGACATCGTTGGGGGCCGAGAAGTACATGGTGAACTTGTCACTGTCCGGGTAATCCTTTTGCAGGTAGCTGAACTCGCGCACCCGGCTGTTGCCTTGCTTGTCCAGCAGGATCAGCGAAACCTGCGACATGAAGCTCTTGCCGTCATTGCGGTCACGGGCCTGACGAATGATTTCGTCGGCGTTCGGGGCGGCCAGTGCCCCCATGCTGGTGAGCATCAGGAGGCTGGCGGTCAGGACCTTGAGGGGCGGCAACATAGAAATTTCCTTTTCTTGAAGTGGTTTTTTATTGAGGTCGGAACGGGGCTCAGAACAGATAACCCGCCGACACACGCAGTTGGTCGCGCTGGCTGTATTGGCCAAACGTGCGGTCTTCTTTGCCAAAAAACACATCCACCTCCAGCCCCAGCTTCAGCCAGTCCACGGGGGTGTACGTGAAGATGCCTTGCAGCAAGGCGTCGTCCTTGGCGGGAGGAGACATCGCCAGTACCAGGCGGGATTTGAGGCGGTCACGCAGGTGGGTGCCTTCGGCGGACAGCGTGAACAGCGGCTCGCGTTTGTCCTGCACCATGCCCTGCTGCCAGTCGAGCAATTGCTGCTCCTGCCATTGCACGGAGATCAGCCAGTTGCGCAGCAGGTAGTCCACGCCCAGCAAGGACTTGACCATCGGGCTCTGGCTGCTGCCGTGGTTACGGTACGGATTGGTGACGTGCCAGCGGTCGAAGTAGGCCACCTCACTGCGCACCACGATGCTGTGGCCGGCGTCGATCGCCAGGCCGGCACCGCCCATGCTGTAGCGGGGGAACTGGCGCTCCAGAACCACGCGCTGATCGTCAGCGATACCTTCGACGGCATACACCGGGTCTTGCTGGCGGGCGTTGAGGGCGACAAAGCTGGCGTCCACCGAACCGATCCTGCCGTTGGCGCTCATGCCATAGGAGAACCCCTTTTGCCCGCTGTAGTCCGGCTTTGAACCGACCAGGAACAGGTCCGGGTCCGGTACTGCGAACAACGGAGCGTCGAATTCGCTGCCTTGGGCCGGCGCCTGGTTTTTCAGGAAGTCGGTTATCCACAAGGCTTCTACTTCCCACTCGCCCACGGGTTGGGTCAAACGCACCATCGGCACCGCGATGCGGCTGTCTTCAAGCAAGGCCGTCACGCCTTCGCGGTAATCGATAGGGTTGACCTGGTCCAACACCCGCAACTCATCGGCGCGGCCCCAGACGACTTGCTGCCAACCCACGGTGACCTCACCGTCACCCAGGTAATGGCCCCAATACAGATGCCGCCAGTCGGCACTGAAACGGTAGTCATCCCGTGCCTCCTGGCTATAAGGGTTATGCCCGTCATAGCGCGCGTCGTAGCGTACCCGGCCTTTGGCCTTGTAGTAGCCGCTGTCCCAGTTGTCTTCCAGGTTGGCCTTGAAATACACCGCCTTCTGCGTGACCGGATCATCCCCGTGCAAGCGCAGGGCACTGGCCAATCCCACTTCCGCGTCGGCATGGGTCGGCAGCAGGTCCGCACCCGCCAGGCGTGGCGCCAGCGATATCAGGCCAAGCAACAGGCTGCGTGTGAGCAATGCTGTGTTCATGGCTACATCCCCAACCCGGCGCCGCCGTCGATCATTAGGCTCTGGGCCGTGACGCCGGAGGCCTCCGGGCTGACCAGGTAACGCACCATGGCGGCGACTTCGTCAGCCTGGATGAAACGGCGCAACGGCAGCTTTTTCTTGGCATTGCGCAGGATCTGCTCCTGACTGATTCCGGCAATACTGGCTTGAGTCGCCAATTCGCCTTGAAGCATTGGCGTATCAATCCAGGCTGGCAAAATCGCGTTCACGGTAATCCGGCGCGGTGCCAGGTCCAGCGCCAGTGCTTTTGTCATGCCGATAATGCCGTGCTTGGAGGCGCAGTAAGCGGTGTTTCGGACCTTGCCGATGCGGCCCAGGATCGACGACAAATTGATGATTCGCCCTCGGTCCGCCAGCAGTGGCAGGCACAGCGAAGTGACATAAAAGGTGCCGTTCAGATTGACCGAAATCACCTTGTGCCAGTTGTCCAAGTCCTCCGGTTCGTTCTCGTTGCAGACACCGGCGCTGTTGACCAGGACATCGATGTAACCGAGGCGCACCGACAGGTCGTTGAATAACGCTTGCACGCTCGCAAGGTCGGCGATATCGACGCCATGGGTTTCGATGCTTGCGGCAAATGCCCCGTTGCCGACCCAGCTTTGTAGCTGGGCCAAGTCACGGTCCACCAGGATCAGGCGATGGGCTTCGTCGGTGGCGAAGTGTTCCGCGACTGCACGGCCAATGCCGTTGGCGGCACCGGAAATCAAAAAAGTTCGAGATGCGCTCATGGCATTTTCAACCCGCCATTGACCGACAACACTTCGCCGGTCACATAGGTGGCGCGGTCGGCCAGGTACAGCACGGCCTCGGCGATATCCCCTGGCACGGCAAAGCGCTTGATCAGCAGACGCGACTGGACCTCCTGCTCGTGGGTTTCGAGCAAGGCGGCGGTCATGTCGGTGCTGACGATCCCCGGCGCCACCGCGTTGACGCGGATATTGCGCGGCGCCAACTCGACCGCCAGGGCACGTGTCAGCGCCTCCACACCTCCCTTGGCGGCGGCGTAGCTGCTTTGGCCTTTGCCAGGCTTTTGCGCCGCCACCGAACTCAGGTTGATGATGCAGCCTTGACGCTGGCGCATCATGCCGGGCACCACCTGTTGGCAGCAGAGCAGTGTGCCGATCAGGTTGGTCTGGATCACCTCGCTGATGGCCTCGACCGAGAGCGTTGCCAGCAAACCATCCCGAGTAATCCCGGCGTTGTTGACCAGCAGGTCGATGCGTTCGAAGTGTTGTTCAACCTGTTCGAAAAACGCCTTGATGCTGTGGGCGTCGCTGATGTCGCACTGCGCGGTAAGGCATTCGCCGCCCATCTTTTCGACTTCATCGCGCACCGCCAGGGCCGCCGCTTCGTCGCGCACGTAGTTGAATGCAACCCGGTAGCCGGCCTCGGCCAGTGCCAGGACAACCGCTTTGCCGATGCCGCGACTGCCTCCGGTGACTACCGCTGTTTTAGTGGTCATGGCCGTTCCTTAGAGTGAGTTGTGAGTCTTGAACTGCGCCAGGCCAAAGCCATGGATCGCCGCCAACGCACGAATCTGCTGCACTTGTTCGCGGCTGATGTCGCCGTAGGAGTAATGCTGGGTAATTCCCGCAAGCCCCATCAGCACCGACTCGGCCATGCAGGCATACAACTGGCCCTGTTTCAGGTAGGCCCGCACATTCGGCGCGAGCCCGTCGTCGAACGGCGTCTGGACAATGCCACCGTGCATGTACAGCACGTCGCTGCGCTGGGTGCCGATCGCTTGGTCAACGTTCAGCGGCACGGCGATGTCGCAGATCACGCTGTGTTCGGCGAAATGCCCAGCGTCGAGAAACGGCTGCGCTGCGTTTGCCGCACACAGCACGATGCGTGCGCGCTTGAGGGCTTGCAGGTCATCGGTGACGGTAATGAAGGCGTTGGCCCCCAGGCGTTCTTGCACCAGGCGCGAGACCTGCAGGCCCAACTGCGAGCTGCTGCCGAAGTCCTTTAGCAGCGCGTGAATGCCGTCGATGTCGAGCAGGCGCTGCGCCAGCAAGTCGTCGCTGGCCGTGCCCTTGAGAATCGAGCGAGCCGCGTCGGCGTAAATCAGATGGGCGGTTTTTTCCAGACGGCGCAGCGAGCCATCGCGGCCGCTGCCAATCAGGATCACGTGGTCGACAGCGGCTGACAGCAGCGACGCATAGGTCGACGCCACGTTACCGGCGGCGCCGACCACGGCTGCCGTTTGTGCGTGCAACTCAAGCCCCTGTTGTTTGCAGCCTTGCTCGATGGCCTCAAGGCCCATGCCGATGGTCAAGGCGTTACCGGACGTCAGCGCCATGTCCGGAATTTTCAGGGCCTGGCAGTTGTTGGTCACGATGGAGGTGTACATCCCCAACCCGGCAACGCGGTAGCCATCGGCGCGTGCGTCCAGGATGCGATTGCCGACTTCTTTGCGAATCACGTCGAGATCGCCGCTGATGATGTAGTCCGCCATGGCGTTGGAGTCCATGCACAGTGGGTACAACGTGAACTCCACGGCCATGCCCAGCTTCGAGCGGATCACCACCGGGCCCACGGGGGCCGCCCGGCGTTCCGGTGCGGTGCGTTGCATGAACACACATTTTTGTTCGGTGCTCAGTTGGCCGAGTGAGGGATCGACATCACCGAGGATGTCGGCATCGATCAAGTGATTGATAAAGGCCACGCGGGCGACGATGGGGGTGTCCTGCGGGGCGTTAGGCAGGGCGTTGACCTGGAAGCCGGTGTCGCGCGGCGCGACCGCCGGGATCAGGTCATTGCAAATGGTAGCGGCCAACGGGAACGCATCTCCGCGTTGCAGCATGTCGCAGACCTTTTGCAGGGCTTTGATCAGCCCGTCGATCTCGGCGAATGTGATGCAGGCGGGCGGCTCCAGGCGGATCACATTGGAGTTGCTGCCCGAAGGCGCCACGCGCAGGGCTTCAAACTGCAACAGGTAGCCGGCAATCAGGTAACCCAAGGCGTCGTTGTACTGGGCTGAAGCCTGCACCAGCGAGCTGTTGGTGCTTTGGTCGTGCAGCTCAAAGCCCAGCAACAGGCCGCGGCCCCGCACATCGGCGATCACCCCTGGGTAGGCCGCCTTGAGCTCAAGCAGTGAGGCCTTTAGGTATTCGCCCTTGGTGTGCACGTCCTTGAGCATCGCTTGGTCATCGGCAAACAGACGATTGAGCGCCGAGAGGGCGATGTGGCAGGAGGCATCGTCTTCGGCGAAGGTCGAGCTGTGGATATAGCTGAAGTCTTTTTCATAGTGGCTGCTGCGAATCACGGTGGCCGCGATCTTCATCAGGCCACCGCCCAGCGCTTTGGACAGGCAGTAGTAATCGCCTTGCAGATTGAAATGACTGCTGGCCAGGAAGGTGCCGGTCCGTCCGAAGCCCGACTGCACCTCGTCGATAATCAACGGGCACTGCTGCTCGTTACACAGGCGACGCAACGCCCGGTAAAAATCAGTCGAGAATTCGATGATGCCGCCTTCGCCCTGGATCGGCTCCATCAGTACGGCGGTGATCGCGCTGAACGCATCGCGCTTGACCAGCAGTTGATCCCCGCTCCATTGCAGGCTCAGCCAATGTCGGGTGTGGCGCGCGGGCAGCTCCTGGAGTTGATGGGGTTGCTGGGGCTCAATGAACTCCACGTTCAGGCCGAAACGCGCGAACGGCTGGCGATACTGGCGGCCGTACGTCAGTTGCACAGTGTTGACCAGTTTGCCGTGAAAACTGCCGCGCAAAGCGACAAAGACCGGCTCGACATGCAATTCGGCGAGGTTGTGCTGGCGCACCGCTTCAACCACCTGGCGCACCGTGGCCGTGTTCAGGTGCGCGGGCAGCAGGCCTGCCGGCAAGTCGAGGTCAGCGACATCCACTTCGCGGTAGGCGCGGTCGCTGGAGGTCAATTGAGCCAGGGTAAAGTCGAGTTCGTCGAACTGGCGTTGCAGGTTTTTCTGACGACGAAACTCGGCATGCTTGACGGCAATTTCGACCGCTTCGGCACCACTGTTGGAAAAGGTCGAAATGTATTGTTCGTTGTTCTTCAGCTCGCGATTGAAGGCTTCGCTCAACGCGCGCGCTAGGGCTCCGGCCGTGCCGCGGATCGACATCTGGGCGTTAAAGGGCACGTCATTGCGCAACAGTGTGCAGAGCTGTTCGACAAACTGCGGGTCGTTGTGACCAAACAACGCCGCGCCATAGCCACCGAGAAAATCCGTCACGGTGACCTCGTCACCCTTGCGGTTGCGGTAGAACAATTGACTGCCCAGTGCGCGTTTGAACTCACACTCAAGCCCCAGGGCCTGGAGCAGATCTACAAACTTTGGGCGAACAAAATCACGGTAATCCATCACATCCATGTCCTATAAAAGAGGAGGGTGTTGTACAAAAAACGTCAGGCGTTATTGGCCTGCTCGCTGTACTTCAATTGGTAACAAGCGCTGAAACCGTTGTCGTCGCGGTTGAGCACCAGGCAATCGGTGAGCGTCGTTGAATAGGGAGCGCCCATCACAAAGGGCAGGTGCGCGGCCACGGGTTGGCTTAGCCCGGCAATTGGTGGCACGCGCTGGGCGAGCAGGGCGCAGCGGGCCAGGATCAGGTCTGCCAGGCTGGGAGCCGCACTGAGCAGGCCGGTCACCGGCACGCCACTGGTGATGTGGGCGCCGCCGGTGCGGCCCAGTACGTGGCTCAATTGCCGATCTTTGTCGGGCGTGCCGGTGCCAGTGCACACCAGCAGATCGGTTGGCTGGTCTGGCAGGTTCAGTGCCTCGATAGAGACATGGGCGGTCATTGTTTGCAGGCAGACCTGGGGTTCATCCCCCAGATCCTCGCGACGGCGCAACACCAGGGCTGCCGCGCCTTCACCCGCGATACCGCCCGTGCCTTGCGCGTCGAAAGCTCGCAGGGTCTCCGAGCCGTCCGCACTGATGGTGCCGGCCTGTACCAAGGCGCTGAGTGCCAGGGCATCGAGTTCGCTGCCCGCACCGACAATGATCGCGACATCAATGCGCCCGCTCTGCAACGCGGCACAGGCTTCACGCAAGGCTGCCAGGTTGCCGGAGACGCCCTGCATGTAGGCGTTGCATTCACACTCCAGCTTGAGCGCCAGGCTGGTCACGCCCAGCAGGATATTGCTCAGGCCCTTGAGCACCAGGAACGGATCCTGCGCCCGCTCCTGCAAAATACGTCGGGCCAGCAGGTGCATGTCTGCCCCTTCGCCCTGGCGGCATTCGTGGAGCAATTCGCCGTAGGACGCCAGAGAAGGATGGGTGTATCCACCCTGGCAGCAATAGAGCCCATAGGTCAGGCCGTCTGCACCGGGTGTCAGGTCCGCATCGGCCAGTGCCTGACGAACCGCACTGACACCCCAGATGACGGCGGGCGTGCAGTAGCGTTGCAGGTTCTGCGCGAGGTCCTGACGACTGCGTTGATGATCGTCATAGTGGATCTGGCCAAAGGCCGTGACCCGCTCGCTATGAAACTGCAAGGAGCGCAATGGCTTGATCCCGCTGCGCGACTCGCAGGCCGCAGTCCAGAACGCGTCCACGCCCCATCCGCTGGCCAGGACACAGCCGCTGCCGGCGATAGCGATGGGTGTTTGTGCGGCACTCATTGTGCGTGCTCCTGGTATTTGCCCAGCACCAGGCAGGTATTGAGCCCACCGAAGCCGAATGAATTGCTCAGCGCCACGTCAACTCGGCGGTTGACCGTCTGATGGGCGCAGTAGTCCAGATCACAGTCGTCGGCGGCGCTGTGCAGGTTGAGGGTCGGGGTAATCCGGTCGTGCTGGCAGGCCAGTGCGGTGACGATGAACTCGGGTGCGCCAGCGGCCGCGATCAAGTGCCCGAACTGGGACTTGTTGGCGCTGATTGCCAGCCGTCTATAGTGCTCGTCCTGGGCGAATACCGACTTGATGGCCAGGGTTTCGGCGGCATCGTTGAGCGGGGTGGACGTGCCGTGAGCGTTGATCAGGTCCACCTGTTGCGGGCGGATGCCGGCATCGTGCAAGGCGGTCTGCATCGCCAGGGCGGCGCCTCGCCCTTGCGGGTCGGGTGCGGTGACCTTGTAGCCGTCCAGGCTGCTGCCAAACCCCAGCACTTCGGCATAGGGCACGGCGCCACGGGCAAGGGCGCTCTCCAGGGTTTCGAGCACTACAAAACCACCGCCTTCTCCAGCAACCAGGCCGCTGCGATGGCGATCGAATGGACGGCAAAGCCCTTCGCCCCAGCGTTGCTCGCTGCTGGCTGCGCCCAACAGGTAAAGCGCGGTCATGGTGTCCAGGCTCAACACCGAGTCGGCCCCGCCGGCGACAGCGACGTCGACTTCACCCCGGCGGATCATCTGGAAGGCATTCCCGATGGCCTGGGACGCCCCGGCGCAGGCGCTGCTGATGTTGATCACCGGGCCTTCGCAACCGCTGTCGTCAGCGATCACCCTGGCCAGCCGGTCGTTGCTCTGGCACAGCGAGTGGGCCGCACTGACCTGATCAGCCTTGGCCATCAAGTGGCGCCATGCAGGGCAAGCCTGCTGCTCGCCGGACACGGTCAGCAGCATGTCCTGAATGTTGTGGGCCGGTGCGCCGGACGCGCACAGTACGGCCGCATCGCGAAGTTGTGCGGCGCTCAGGCCGCTGTCGGTGATCGCTTGGCTGGCCGCCACCCAACCCAACTGGCTGCGTTTTTCCAGGGGCATCTGCCAGGCGCGATGGCCTTTCAAGTAGTCCGGCAGTTGGCGGGTGTCTACTGGCGCGGCGTAACGCACCGGGAAGCTACCGTCGGCCACGCCTTCGGGTTGCCATGGGCGGATGCAGTGCTCACCGCGCAGCATCTGCGCCCACATTGATTGCCACTCGAAACCGAAACCGGTCACGGCACCCAGGCCGGTTATCACAATCCTTGGTGGGCTCATGCCTGTTTCTCCATGGCTTCTTTGGCCAGTAATACGGCGCCCCAATGGCCCGCACGGCTGTGATTGAGCAGCAATGTGTACCCATCGCGCTGGTCGTGAAGGGTCAGGGCGATTTCAGTCAACAGGGCGCTTGCTCCCAGGTCGCCGGTCATGGGCCGGGAGCTGTGAAGCGTCGCCTGGGTGTCTGCGAGCAGAAGCGGCAGGAAGGGGGTGTCCGGCGCGGCGACGACATGTGCTACGTCGCGCAAACCTACTTTCTCTCGGCTTAATGCTTGTTGGATGACCTTGTGCGCCACGGCGTTCGAGCGTTCGGGGCAAGCACTGTAACCACGGGCGAACCCGGCGATGCGCAAGGCGCCGTGGGTTGGCGTGCACGACGTCAGCAACAGGCACGCTGCGCCTTCCCCATAACGATCCGGCGCCGGGAGTGCAGGCTGTTCGGTGCTGTCGCGCAGGTACAGCGCAGGCGAGAGGTTCGGGCTACTGCTGACCACAACCCCGGCGTCGGCCCGGCCACCGGCGATGTGTTCGAACGCCTCAATCAGCGCATCGACTCCCGCATTTCCCTGTGAGCAGAAACCGCCCATCGGGCCACGGCAGTGCAGCGCCTCGGCTACATAGGCCATGACGCTGCTGTTGAGCATCATCAGTGCGTGCAGCGGCGGGGTATAAGCGAAGAGTTGTGCGAGCAGTGCGTCCGGTTGTTCGGCGATGGCCTGCACGGCTTCCCAGCAGGAACTGGGGCCGTCCACTTCCGGAATGGCGGCCATCAGCGCCACGCGCTCGCCAGGCAGGTGCAAGTCATTCAACGCGCCGGCAAGCTGCCCGGCGCAATACAGCAAACGGGCGCCCTGAGGTTCGACGCTGCGTTGAATCTTGCGGTCGAACACCGTGGTGGGCAGTCGCGGTACGGTCACGGGATAGGCCAGGTGGTCCGGGGCAAAATCCAACGGCTGGGCGGCCCGCACCGGGCCATGTAAATCGGCGCACTCAGTGCCTGCGTGGTTGAACACCGACGCAGCGATCAAGTAGACGGGTTTTGTCTGGAGGCTGTTCATTTCATGCATTTCCCAACACCAGCGAACTGTTGACGCCGCCGAAACCGAACGAATTGGACAGCACTACCTTGATGGGCTGTTGCTGGGCTTCGGTCAGGAAGTTCAACTCAGGGAACTCGGCATTTGCCGGGTCATAGTTAAGGGTGGGGAGCAGCACGCCTTGCTGCAGACTCATCAGTGACAGCACCGCCTCAATGGCGCCGCTGGCCGCCAGGGAGTGGCCAATGGCCGATTTGTTGGCGGTGAATGTCATCGTGCTCACGGCGGTGCCGAATACCCGCTCAATCGCCAGGGCTTCACTGCGATCGTTGGCCTGGGTCGAGGTGCCATGGGTATTGACGTGATCGACGGCGTCGCAGTCCAAGCCGGCATTCGCGATGGCGGCTTGCATGCAGTGGGCGTAATGGCTGCCATCGCGGCTGCTGGAGGTGATTTTCTGCGCTTCGCAATAGTTGGCGTAACCCAGGACGCGGCCGATCGGGGTGGCCTTGCGTCGTTCGGCATGTTCCCTGGACTCCAGCACGATCATTGCCGCGCCTTCGCCGAGGACGAAACCGCAGCGGTCGTTCATGAACGGGCGGCTCTGTTGTTCGGCAGTGAGGTCGGCCCGCTGGCAAATGGCACCGAGGCCGTCGAAGCTGTAATAGGACAGTTCATGGGCCATCAACTCAACGGCGCCACAGATGGCCAAGTCGATCTCGCCGCGCTCAATGGCGCGAAACGCACTGCCGATCGCCATGGTGCCGGCCGCGCAGGCATCGGAATGGGTGCTGATATGGTCGCGAATGCCGAGCAGCTTGGCGATGTGCCAAGTCTGCTGATCAATCCGTCGAGCAAACGGACCGCCCGCCAGTGTGTGCTGATCCAAGTAGCGATCAAGGTCGACGCTGCCGGCGTCGTCCATATAGCGGCTGGCCTCTTGCAGGTCACGGCTCACGCAATGCTTGTTGGCGCCGAGGAACACACCGCTGGCCGCACGGGAGAAGTCCGCGGGAACCAGGCCGGCCTGCTGGAGCGCTTGCCTGGCAACAAACTCGGCGAGCAGGCACTGACGGGGCAGTGGCGTGGCGCCCACCGCAACCTGAGCGCCAATGGCGTGCCACTGATCGTGATCGATATAACCTGCGGCGTTTACCGCAAAACCCAGCTCGGCAAACACCGGGTGTTGACGAATGCACGACCGCTTGGAGCTGATCTGCGAAAACAACGTTGCAGCGTCCAGTACCGTGGGCGCTACCAGCCCATAGCCTGTGACTAAAACCTCTCGCGGCCCCATGAAAAACTCCTAGGCCGTTTCTGGCAAACGGGACGCGGCAAACTGCTCTACCAGTTGGCGAGAAATTTCGTCGCCTTCCAGCGGCGTCAGTCGCGCACTGCAACCGCCGCACACCACTTGGCGACGCTCATTGAGACGTGCCTGCTCGGCGTTGCACTCAGGGCAGGTGGCGGGTAAGTGGTCAAACATCCGGTAGCACTGTTCGGCCCAATTGCGCACGGTCGTGGCCGCGAACACATCTGCCGGCTGCATGCCTGGACGCAATTGGCCGGGCGCAAATGCGCTCAGGCTTTGCTCCAGAAGGTCCACGCCGGACTGGGTGATACGGCCTTTTTCGACCAGCTCGCTCACGTCGCCAAACACCGCAACCGCATGGTCTAGCACGCTGGTCTTGGGCAATGTGCAGCCGTAATGGCGACCCAGCTGAAAACTTAGGTCGACGATATCCAGGGAGTCGGCATTGAGGTCCTCGACGATGCTGCTGTGTTCGTTCACCTCTGTGAGGTCCATCACCAACAGCTGCGCGAGGATTTCGCGGGTAGTGGTAATGACGCTGTTCAAGTCCAATGGATTGTTCATCGGCTATCTCCCTATAACGCGTGAATGGGGGGCTAAGCAGTGGCGCTGAGGGGCCATTTGCTTGAGGTGATGTGTGAAGGCGGCGCAGCGTAAACCCTCCCCTGAGGGGGAGAGTCAATGTGCCATTACCCTTTTTTGTCGGACAATCGAACGCGTCAAAAGCCAGATTAGGCTTTTGAATCCATTCGATATTCTGTAGCCTTGCGCAGCTTCACTTTTAGCCGTGCTTGATGAACACAATCACTTCGTCCGGCGGCGCCCGAAGGGCTCCAGAGCCGGTGGTACACTCGACTTTCGCGCTACTGCGCCTGCAGGTCTTGCGAACATGACGCAGATATCTGAACGCCTACTGGTTCAAGCCCACCTCGACGCCAAGCAGCCCAAGGCCCTCAGCGCCGATGAAGAGGCGAGCCTGCGTGCCGCCATCGCCGCCGAGCTGAAAGCTCAGGACGCGGTATTGGTTGCCCACTTTTATTGCGATCCGGTGATCCAGGCCCTGGCCGAAGAAACCGGCGGCTGCGTCTCCGACTCCCTGGAAATGGCCCGCTTCGGCGCCGCCCACCCGGCCAAGACTGTACTGGTCGCCGGTGTGCGTTTCATGGGCGAGACCGCCAAGATCCTCACCCCCGAAAAACGCATCCTCATGCCAACCCTGGAAGCCACGTGCTCCCTGGACCTTGGTTGCCCGGTCGATGAATTTTCGGCGTTCTGCGACCAGCATCCCGAGCGCACGGTGGTGGTGTATGCCAACACCTCGGCGGCGGTCAAAGCCCGAGCCGATTGGGTGGTGACCTCCAGCTGCGCGCTGGAAATCGTCGAAAGCCTTATGGACAACGGCGAGACCATCATCTGGGGACCGGACAAGCACCTGGGCACTTACATCCAGCGTCAGACCGGTGCCGACATGCTGCTGTGGGACGGTGCTTGCATCGTCCACGAAGAGTTCAAGTCAAAGCAGCTCGAAGACATGAAGGCGCTATACCCGGATGCAGCGATCCTGGTGCATCCGGAATCGCCGACCGCGGTGATCGAACTGGCGGATGCCGTAGGTTCTACTAGCCAACTGATCGCTGCGGCGCAACGACTGCCGAACAAAACCTTTATCGTCGCCACCGACCGCGGCATCTTCTACAAGATGCAGCAGCTGTGCCCGGACAAGGTTTTCGTTGAAGCGCCCACGGCCGGTAACGGCGCGGCGTGCCGCAGTTGCGCGCATTGCCCGTGGATGGCGATGAACACGCTGGAGCGCACGTTGCAGTGCCTGCGTGAGGGCAGCAATGAGATTTTCGTCGAGCCGTCGGTGATTCCTCACGCTGTTCGACCGCTCAAGCGCATGCTGGATTTCACCCAGGCGGCGCGCCTGAAGCTGGCGGGCAACGCCTGAACCGAGGCAAGCTCGGTTAAAAATGTGAGAGGGGGCTTGCCCCCGATGACGGTGTATCAGCCAATAGAAATATTGAATGTAGAGCCGCTATCGGGGGCAAGCCCCCTCCCACATGTAGATCTTTAATTAAGAAGGGTTTTATTTCTTTTGCTTCGGGATGCGCACTAACTGGGTGTCCGAATAGATGTCATGCCAGCCGCGTTTCTGTTTATCGAACAACGCCCAGATAAACCCCAGCCCCACGCACAACCAAGACGCAATCGACACCACAAAGCGCAACAGCGCCTGCCACAGGCTGATGCGCGAGCCATCGGCGTTCTGCACGCGCACGCCCCACACCTGCATGCCCAGGGTCTGCCCGGAATGGGTCCAGAACTTGGCGAAGAAACCGAACAGCACAAAGAACAGAATCGTCGACAGCAGCGGGTCGCCGTCCAGGGCACCGGATTCGGTGAGGGTGCGCATCCTGGCTTCGCCTAGAAATGCCATCCACACCAGCTTGTAGATAAATGCGGTGACGATCAGCAGGGCGGTGCACAACAGGAAGTCATAGAACATCGCTGCCAGGCGACGGCCCAGGCCAACGGCGGGGAATTCGCCTTGGGGGCTCAGCAGGGGTTTGGACATGGCAGGATTCTCTGAGGAAAAAACGCATTTTACGGAATCGCGTCCATAAAAAAGCCCCTGATGTCATATCAGGGGCTTTTTGTCGCAGTAAGGATCAACCTTCTGCTTGTACTTCGTCAGCCTGCATGCCTTTTTGGCCCTGCACCGCAACGAATGTCACTTTCTGGCCTTCTTTGAGGCTCTTGAACCCGTTGCCCTGAATAGCGCGGAAATGCACGAACAGATCCGGACCGCTTTCTGGAGTGATAAAACCAAACCCTTTTTCGTCGTTAAACCACTTGACGGTACCGCTCTGACGATCAGCCATTTTCTTATTTCCTTGACGCTATAAATTAATGACAGCCCCTTTCACATGAAAGAGTACTGGGCTGGGTTGCAGGAAAGTAAGAGACGTCGAACGGGTTGTAGCACAACTACTTCAGCTACTGCCCAGGTCCAGGTTCCAAGCGACCCATGCAAACACAGTGGGCAAACTCTACGCCAACTAATAGAGAAAAAACAAGCCCTGCAAAACTCCATGTTTTGCTCGGCCGCATGACACTTCGTTGAATAATGTAGAGCGGACTTATTCGATAGATTCGCTCACTTGTTATAGCTGTACACCTATAACAATAACTATCGTGAATGCACTGTTTTATGGCGGTTGCGTTACAGATTAGTGCACGTTAACGCAACCGCGTTACTTATAGGAACAGTCAATCAACCACGATAGTAACGCTGTGGCACGAATGGCATTTTACTTACACGAAGCGGCACCTTTTTCCCACGCACCAACGCAGCGACTTCGGTATCCAGTGCAATGAATGCGCTGTCCAGGTAACCCATGGCCAAAGGGCCGCCGAGGCTTGGGCCAAAGCCGCCGCTGCAGACGCTGCCGATCACAGTGCCGTGCTCATCGACAATTTCTGCCCCTTCGCGCACCGGAGTGCGTTCCTGGGGTAACAGGCCGACGCGTTTGCGGCTTACACCGGTCTGCTGCTGGGTGAAGATTCGGTCGGCACCCGGGAAGCCGCCGGCGCGTGCGCCATCGGCACGGCGGGCCTTGGAGATGGCCCACAGCAGGCTGGCTTCAATGGGCGTGGTTTCGGTGTTCATGTCGTGGCCGTACAGGCACAGGCCGGCTTCCAGGCGCAGGGAGTCGCGGGCGCCCAGGCCGATGGCCTGTACTTCGCTCTCGGCCAACAGGCTGCGCGCAAGGCTTTCGGCATTGGCCGCAGGCACGGAGATTTCAAAGCCGTCTTCACCGGTATAACCGGAGCGGCTGACGTAGCAGTCCACACCCAGCAGGCGCAGGGAAGCGAACTGCATAAAGGTCATCTTGGTCACTTCCGGCGCCAGGCGCGCCAGCACCTTCACCGCTGCGGGGCCTTGCAGGGCGAGCAGGGCGCGTTCTTCGAACAGCGGCTCGATGGTGCACTGATCACCAATGTGTTTGCGCAGGTGCGCCAGGTCCTGGTACTTGCAGGCGGCGTTGACCACCAGGAACAGTTCGTCGTTGCCCAGGTTGGCGACCATCAGGTCATCCAGGATGCCGCCTTGCTCGTTGGTGAACATTGCGTAGCGCTGCATACCTACGGGCAGGTCGATGATGTCCACGGGCACCAGGGTTTCCAGGGCCTTGGCGGCATTGGCGCCGGTCAGGCGGATCTGGCCCATGTGGGACACGTCAAATAACCCGGCGTGTTCACGGGTGTGCAGGTGTTCCTTCATCACACCCAGTGGATATTGCACCGGCATGTCATAGCCGGCGAAGGGCACCATGCGTGCGCCCAGTTCGATGTGCAGGGCGTGCAATGGGGTTTTCAACAGGGTTTCGGTGGACATATTCAGCTCCTGAAAAACGTGCTGCCGCGCCTTTAGGCGTCAGCACTCGATAATGTTGACCGCCAAACCGCCACGGGCGGTTTCCTTGTATTTGCTTTTCATATCGGCACCGGTCTGGCGCATGGTGCGGATGACCTTATCCAGCGAAACGAAATGCTGCCCGTCGCCGCGCAAAGCCATGCGCACCGCATTGATGGCCTTCACCGAGCCCATGGCGTTGCGCTCGATGCACGGCACCTGTACCAGGCCGCCAATCGGATCGCAGGTCAGGCCGAGGTTGTGTTCCATGCCGATCTCGGCAGCGTTCTCCACTTGGGACACGCTGCCGCCCAGCACTTCGCACAGCGCGCCGGCAGCCATGGAACAGGCCACGCCGACTTCGCCCTGACAACCGACTTCGGCGCCGGAGATCGACGCGTTTTCCTTGTACAAAATCCCGATGGCGGCGGCGGTGAGCAGGAAGCGCACCACGCCGTCTTCGTTCGCGCCTGGGATAAAGCGCATGTAGTAATGCAGCACGGCCGGAATGATCCCGGCTGCACCATTGGTGGGCGCCGTGACCACGCGTCCGCCGTTGGCGTTTTCTTCGTTGACCGCCAGCGCGTACAGGTTGACCCAATCGAGCACCGACAACGGATCACGCAGCGCCGATTCCGGGTGCTTGCACAGTTGGCGATGCAGCGCGGCGGCACGGCGTTTGACCTTCAGGCCACCGGGCAAAATCCCTTCATTGCGACAACCGGCGTCCACGCAGTCCTGCATCACCTGCCAGATTTTCAGCAGGCCGGCGCGGGTTTCCGCTTCAGGGCGCCAGGCACTTTCATTGGTCAGCATCACTTGGCTGATGGACAGGCCGTAAGTGGCGCAATGGCCGAGCAAGTCCTTGGCGTGTTTGAAGGGGAATGTCAGCGGCGTGGCATCTTCGACAATCCGGTCGGCACCGGCGGCGTCTTCATCCACTACAAAACCACCGCCGACCGAGTAGTACTCGCGGCTGCGAATCTGGATGTTGGCAGCGTCGAAGGCACGAAAAATCATGCCGTTGGGATGGTAGGCGAGGGGTTTGCGAATCATCGCCAAGTGTTCTTTCTCGTTGAACGCAATGCTGTGTTCGCTGAGCAGGTTCAAGCGGCCATCGCTGCGCATCTGTGCCAGGCGTGCGGCGACGGTTTCAGTGTTCACGGTGTCCGGGTGTTCGCCTTCCAGGCCAAGCAACACAGCCTTGTCGCTGCCGTGACCTTTACCGGTGGCACCGAGGGAACCGTAGAGTTCCACCTTGATGCTGCAGGTGGTGGTCAGCAGGTTGTCACGTTTGAGGCCTTCGACGAATCGAGCGGCGGCGCGCATGGGGCCGACGGTGTGGGAACTGGAGGGGCCGATGCCAATCTTGAACAGGTCGAACACGCTTAAAGACATGAGTGGTTCTCCGGTTTCTTATTATGTTTTGGGTGTACTCGGTCAGTGTGGGAGGGGGCTTGCTCCCGATGGCAGTGCGTCAGTCAACAGAGATGTTGAATGTAAAACCGCCATCGGGAGCAAGCCCCCTCCCACATTTGATTGAGTTCAGCCTCAGGTTACGCGTAGCTCTCGATTGAAGGGCATGCGCATACGAGATTGCGATCACCAAACACGTTGTCGACCCGACCAACCGGCGGCCAGTACTTGCCTTCGATCAGCGAAGCAACCGGATACACCGCCTGTTCACGGCTGTAGGGGTGGCTCCATTCGCCCACCAGTTCCGCCGCAGTGTGCGGAGCGTTCTTGAGTGGGTTGTCGTCCTTGTCCAGGGTGCCGTTTTCCACTGCGCGGATTTCTTCGCGAATGGCGATCATGGCGTCGCAGAAGCGGTCCAGTTCTTCTTTGGATTCACTTTCCGTCGGCTCGATCATCAAGGTGCCGGCCACCGGGAACGACATGGTCGGTGCGTGGAAACCGAAGTCGATCAAGCGCTTGGCCACGTCATCCACGCTGATGCCGCTGCTGTCTTTCAAAGGGCGCAGGTCGAGGATGCATTCATGCGCCACCAGGCCGTTGCTGCCGGTGTAGAGCACGGGGTAGTGCTCTTCCAGGCGGCGGGAAATGTAGTTGGCATTCAGGATCGCCAATTGCGAAGCGCGCTTGAGGCCAGCGCCGCCCATCATGCTGATGTACATCCAGGTGATCGGCAGAATGCTCGCGCTGCCGAACGGTGCCGCACAGACCGCGCCTTCCTTGCGCTCCATGGCCGCGTGGCCCGGCAGGAATGGCGTGAGGTGGGACTTGACGCCAATCGGGCCAACGCCCGGGCCGCCACCGCCGTGAGGAATGCAGAACGTCTTGTGCAGGTTCAGGTGGGACACGTCGCCGCCGAACTTGCCCGGGGCGCAGAGGCCGACCATCGCGTTCATGTTGGCGCCGTCGATGTACACCTGGCCGCCGTTGTCGTGGATGACGCCGCAGATCTCGCGGATGCCTTCCTCGAACACGCCGTGGGTAGACGGGTAGGTGATCATCAGTGCCGCGAGGTGATCGCGGTGCTCGATGGCCTTGGCGCGCAGGTCTTCAATGTCCACGTTGCCACGTGCGTCGCAGGCGGTCACGACCACGCGCATGCCAGCCATGTTAGCGGTGGCCGGGTTGGTGCCGTGGGCCGAAGACGGGATCAGGCAGATGTCGCGGCGTTCTTCGCCACGGCTCTGGTGATAGGCACGAATGGCCAACAGACCGGCGTATTCGCCTTGGGAACCGGCGTTCGGCTGCAGCGAGATCGCGTCATAGCCGGTGGCCGCGCAGAGCATGGCTTCCAGGTCGGAGGTCAGTTGCAGGTAGCCGGCGCTTTGTGCGGCCGGTGCGAAGGGGTGCAGGGCACCGAATTCGGCCCAGGTCACCGGGATCATTTCGCTGGCGGCGTTGAGCTTCATGGTGCACGAGCCCAGCGGGATCATGGTGCGGTCCAGGGCCAGGTCTTTGTCTGCCAGCTTGCGCAGGTAGCGCATCAACTCGGTTTCGGAGTGATAACGGTTGAACACCGGGTGGCTGAGGATCGGCGACTGGCGCAGCAGCGCGGCCGGCAGGGTGCTCTCAGTTGCCGCGAAGGCTGGCAGGGCCTTGCCGTCGGCGAAGATCGCCCACAGGGTTTCGATATCGGCTGGGGTGGTGGTTTCGTCCACCGACAGGCCAACACGCTTAGCGTCCACCACACGCAGGTTGATGCGCTGGGCGCTGGCCTTATCGTGCAGGGCGGCGGTGTGGGCGCCGGTGTTGAGGGTGAGGGTGTCGAAGAAGTGTTGCTGCTCGACGTTCAAGCCCAAGGCAGTCAAGCCTTTGGCCAGGATCGCGGTCAGCTGGTGAATGCGCTGGGCGATCTGGGTCAGGCCTTTAGGCCCGTGGTACACGGCGTACATGCTGGCGATGTTGGCCAGCAGCACTTGGGCGGTGCAGATGTTGCTGGTGGCCTTCTCGCGGCGGATATGTTGCTCGCGGGTCTGCATGGCCAGGCGCAGGGCCGGCTTGCCGAAGCGGTCAACAGACACACCGACCAGACGGCCCGGCATGTCGCGCTTGAACGCATCCTTGGTGGAGAAGTACGCCGCGTGAGGGCCACCGAAGCCCAGCGGCACGCCGAAGCGTTGCGCGCTGCCGATGGCCACGTCGGCGCCGAATTCGCCCGGAGGGGTCAGCAGGGTCAGGGCCAGCAGATCGGCGGCCACGGCTACCAATGCGTTGGCGGCGTGGAAGCGTTCGGTCAGTTCGCGGTAGTCGAACACGTCACCGTTGCTGGCCGGGTATTGCAGCAGGGCGCCGAAGAACGGGCTGACGTCGGTCAGTTCACGCTCATCGCCCACAACCACATCAATGCCCAGCGGTTCGGCGCGGGTACGCAGCACGTCGAGGGTCTGCGGGTGACTGTGCACCGAGGCGAAGAAGGCGTTGCTGCCTTTGTTCTTGCTCAGGCGTTTGCAGAAAGTCATGGCTTCGGCAGCGGCAGTAGCTTCGTCCAGCAGTGAGGCGTTGGCGATCGGCAGGCCGGTGAGGTCGCTGATCAGGGTCTGGAAGTTCAGCAGCGCTTCCAGGCGGCCTTGGGAAATTTCTGGCTGGTACGGGGTGTAGGCGGTGTACCAGGCTGGGTTTTCCAGCAGGTTGCGCAGGATCGGTGACGGCGTGTGGCAGTTGTAGTAGCCCTGGCCGATGTAGGTCTTGAACAGTTGGTTCTGGCTGGCGATGGCCTTGATCTTCGCCAGGGCCTCGGCTTCGCTCAGGCCGTCTTCCAGGCCGAGCACGCTGGTGCCCTTGATGCTTTCCGGGATCACACTGGCGCTCAGGGCTTCCAGGGAGTCAAAGCCCAGGCTGGCGAGCATGTGCTGCTCATCTTCCTGGCGCGGGCCGATGTGGCGGGCGATGAATTCGTTAGCGGTGCTGAGATTGATCGTCATGGTGCGCTCCTCAGGCTTCAGCGTTGGCTTTGATCAGGCGGTCGTACGCATCCTGATCCAACAGCTTAGCCACTGCGTCGGCATCGGCCGGTTTAAAGCGGAAGAACCAGCCTTCGCCCATCGGATCTTCGTTGACCAGTTCCGGGCTGCCATCGAGCTTGTCGTTCACTTCGAGGACTTCACCGTCCAACGGCATGTACACACCGCTGGCAGCTTTTACCGACTCCACGGTGGACGCTTCGGCGCCTTTGTCATAGGTCTGCAGCTCAGGCAGTTGCACGAAAACCACATCACCCAGCGCGTTCTGCGCAAATGCGGTAATGCCCACGGTGACGCTGCCATCGGCTTCGGCACGCAGCCATTCGTGATCTTCAGTAAAACGCAACTCGCTCATGGAAATTCCTCAGGGCCAGATTCGTCTGGTGGACGGGATTGGAATAATGGGGAGTTACTTAGCAAGATCGCGGCCAATGTTATTAATCACTTATAAATCAATAGCTTAATAATTTTGGCTGCGACGTTGGCGATGGCGGCTGTAGCGATTTCGATACAGCGCGGTGCGCGAAAAAAAGCCTATGTGGATCAAAGCCTTGCATGGCGCGTAAAAAGCAGGGCTGTAGCGATATCGTTCCGCTGTAGCGCTTTCAGTACGGTGAAGGTCGCTTTCAGCCCTTTGTGCAAGATAGATGTACTGCTTTGGGCCTTCCCTGACGCTTTAACGTGCCGTGATCTCGTTATCAGGATGCATCCCATGCGTGCTTCAACTGCAAATTCTCCGGAGCTCACCCAGGCGCGGATGTCCCGCGATTACTTATCCAAAGTGTTTGCCCATCGCTTGAGCCTGACCGCTGTGGCCCAGTCCATGATCCAGGGCTGGCTGGAGGAGCGGTTCGCCGGTGCGCGCCTGCGGGCGCACACTGCTTGGATCGGTGTGATACAGGCTGACGGTGGTTACACACAGCTCATCACGTTGAGCGATGCGCTGATCAAACGCTGCATGAGCGGCGAAGCGCTGAACTACACGCCAGGCCATCATCAACTGCTGACTCGCTCGGGCGAGCGGGTGTTCGAGGCGGTGACCGACGCGATCACCGTGGACGACATCGAGCAGATGCTCAACGCCCTGGCCCCCGGTGTGCTGGAGGGGGTTGCCGAACGGTTGGTGGACTACTGGAACGAGCGCGTGTCGGACGGTTCGGCGCACAGTCGCTGGGACGCGGTCGGCCGCCAATTGCGTGCGTGCCTGATGACGGCGCGGCAGAACCCGCCACTAAGCTCGGAGCACGCGCGCGCGCTGCTGGGGCAGGGCGATGAACATACCCAGGTCTGGAGCGACCGCGCGGATCGCGAAGCGTTGGGCCAGCCGCATGTATTGCGGATCTATCAGGTGTTTGCGGTCCAGAACGAACGCCAGGGCGAATGGCTGCCTTTGCTGGTGTTGCAACGTCAGGTGCAGGGCCAGCGTGTCACGCTGCTGTACGTCCCGGCGCTGAACCTGCTGACGCTCGATAACCTCGACGCGTTGGGCAATCTGTTGCCGCGCTATATGAACCACTATTTGCCCGGGGTTCCCGTCCACTGGGTGCTGCGTGAGCCCGAGGGCAACGTGTTCGATGCCCTGGCCCAGACGTTGCTGGAGCGCCAGTTGCGCAGCCTGTATCGGGTCGATTGGTCGGCACTGCCGGAGATTGGCAGTTATGAACAGTTGTTTATTTCACTCACCTCACCGCTGGCCTGGTTCGACCCCGACGCACTGCAGCAACCCCACGAAGAACAGTTGCCGCTCTGGTTGCAACTGGCCGGCAGCGCAGATCGTCTGGTTTATGGCCAGTGGCTTGAGCGCCTGCAGCAAACCACCGGTGGCGCATCATTTCTGGATGGCCTCGACTCAATAGATGTCTACGCGCGCAACGCCCTGCGCCGGCAAATGCGTCTGGACCGCCCCGGCCAGGCGATCATCGACCCGGATGATTACCAACTGACCTTCGAGCGCACCCAGGGCGGCACCGTTGGCTGGACCCAACGCACCGCCAGGACCTTGACCCAATGGTCGCTGGAAAACCCCTTCGTCACGGCATATGCCAGCGTGCAGATCAGCCATCAGACCCAGCCGGAAAGCGTGCCCGGCTGGCTGACAGCTGCGTACCTCAAGCAACTGATCGAACGCGTGGACGTGGGCAAGCACTATCCGACGCTGCTTGAGCGCGCGTTGATTTCGGACCCGGTGGACTGTCCACGTCGGCGTCGCTTGTTTGTCGATCAGATGACGATCCAACTGCCCATGCGCGCCTTTGAAAACAGCCTGCGCCGGCGCCACGGTTTTACCCGGACCGGCGCCCTGGTGGTGCGCACGATGCTGCAGGAAGACCCGCTCAAGCGTGTGCTCAGTGGCGAGGTGATTGTGGCGCGGCCCCTGGCGTTCCTGCTCCATGCCGGCGGGCGTGCCCACAAGGCGGACAACCTGTTTGTGATCGGCCCGCGCGATAACAGCCCGCTGCCCCACATTCTTTATCGGCCGGATCACGTCGACGCCGTGTTGCAACAATTCCCCAGTCGCCAGGCGCTACTTGATGAAATCGCTCGCGTCGACAGCGATCTGCAGCGCCTAGTGTTGCAACGCTTGCCGGACGCCAGTCGGGCGTTGTTCGGCAATGGCGGTTTTCTGCGGCCCCACGTTCAGCGTTTTCTACCGGGGGATGAATACGACGCGCAGCCCACTTCAAGCCCGGTCCTGCTCAGTGATGAAGTGATAACCGGTGATTTTCTGGCGGTCGTGTTCGATGAAAACGCCCACAGCCTCTGGCAACTGGCGGTGAAGCAGTCGGCGTCCAACGAGACGTTGCGCTGGGCCGTGTTCAAGAATGATCTGTGGCAATTGTTCAATGCGCTGCTGCCCATGATTCGCGGGCCGGTGGCGGTCGCGGGCTGGCTGTTTCAAACCTTCAAGACGTTTCGCGCGGTCCTGGCGCTGCCGCCAGACGCCAGCCAGGAAGACGCCGCCGCTGCCCTCACCGAACTGATCGGTAGCCTGGCCGGCTTGCTCCTGAGCCCGGTGGTCAAACTGGATGAACGTTTGGGCCTGAGTGCGAGCAAAGCCGTCACCACCGGCACGGTGCACACCACGGACGTCATCCCGGTCGGCCACGTTCGCCAACCAACGTCGACGTTTGCCTGGCCGCGTTCGCTCGCGGATATCACCGCTATGGATTATTCCTGGGCTAATTCACGGCTCAAGCTCAATCCGCAGCAGCAGGCAAAGCTTGAGACCTTCCAGTGGGCGCCTGGTCGGGGAGAGCGTGGGCCCGACAGGTCCGCGGTGTTCTCGGCCGACAGCCCGGTGCGCGGACAGGTCCAGGTGCTGCGCGACGGTGGCGCTGCGAGCCAGGAAAACTACACGTTGCTCGACAGCAAGGTATACGGCGTGACGGCAGTGGAAGGTGGCTGGCGAATAGCTGATCTCAGGGATCCCCAGCGCCTGGGGCCGTGGCTCAGGAAAAGCCCGGATGACGTATGGAAAGTCGACCTCGGCCTGCGCTTGCTCGGTGGGCAGAGGAGAAGCCCGGCTGCGCGGCGCTATGCGCAAGTCGAGCGCAAGAGTCTCTTGGTTAAGGATGAGTACGACGCGGCTGTCGCTGAACTCATAGCGTGCGAACGCAAAGTGAAGGCAGCCGAAAGCCTGTGCGAAAAGGCCCATTCAAGCGCTGAAGGGCAATTTACCGACCAGCACCGGCGCGATGCCAGGATGCGCTTTTTGGCGGAAATGGAAAAACAAGAGGGCGCGCAACAAAAACAACTCAATCTGCTTATCCGCAAGAACAGCATTAAGCCCATGGATGGTTTTGAAAGAGAGCATTGCGCGCAACTGAAGACCATGCTGGAAACCATGCGCCGACGCATGTACGTATTGACCTTCAATCGTCGTGAGGAGCAGTTGCCACCAGCGCGCATAGAGCAAGTGACCGCGCAGTTTGAGGATGCTGACGTGACGGTGTCCCAGGCCGCCGAGCGTGTGCTGAACGAAGAAGCGCATAAGATCGGCGAGTTTCAGCAATCCATGGTTAACCTGAGCTTCTGGGAACGTGTGTTCTACCAGCGTTTGCAGGGTGTACCTGGCTATAAATCCTTCGTCGGCGACTTGGCGCCTTCGTCCTATGGTGCGCCGCTCGACTGGAGGACGCTGCAGTTGCAGACCCTCAAACAGATGATCTGGCGTCGACGGCCGACGCCCGAAGAACACGACGATTGCATGCGGGTCAAGGGGGCGATCGACGAGGCGATTCAATCGGCCCAGTCGCAAAAAACCATTGATGAAGCGGGCGTGCTCAGTGTGCAGCAGCGCATTGAAGGTATTCGGGCGATTCTGCACGAGTACGCCAGCACCCTGGCGATACTCGCGGAGTACCGCGAAGCACTGCCGGAGGTGATTCACAGCGACATTGAAGTGCCTGTGGAGTCGACAATCCTCAGCCTGGATCAAGAGTCGCGAATATCGTTGGCCAAACTGCTGCGCGAGCAGGAGGGTAGCCCCCAGGCGACGGCATTGCGACGCCCTGGCGCCGATCAACGGCTGGTCCGTGACTCGAAAAAACGCTACCAACTGGGGCGGGTGCGTGCGCGTACGCCGGATTCGGGTGAAGAGATCGTCGACCTGATCAGCCCGGTTGATCAGCGCGTGGTGGTCAGTTTGCAGGAGCGGGCCGGTTCAACTGAGTTCGAAGCGATTGCCGAGGCGGCGCCTGTTGTGCCGCGTCCGACACGTTCCCTGGAAAACCTCAAGGGCGACGCCCGCCGTTTGTTGCAACGCGAACCCATGGTGCTGCAACAGGCGCGCAACGAGGCGCTCGGCAATACCCCGCCGGAGAACGTTGAGGCGCGGCTGACGCGGCAATCCGCGACCGTCCGGGCGGTTGCCGACAAGTTGCGCAAGGCGCTGCCAGCCGCGCCCGATGTTGTGTCGCAGACGTTGCTGGATGATCTGGAGAAGGCCGCGCAGCGGTACCTGGAACAGGGGCGATTGTTGCGCATCGAGATGATCAAGCGTATGCCGCCCAATGAAAGCGGGATCGCCTGGCTTCATGCTCAAGACCAACTGCAGATCGTGCGCATCGAGGGGCGTATTGCCCTCAAGCGCGTCGATGATTTTTTGCAGGAGTATGTGGTCAAGGACAAGCAGGGCAGGGTGCTGGCGTACGCGCACTTTCATTATTTGACGCCCACCGCAGCGGATGCCGATTTCAAGGCCGGGCATCTGAAACTTCCGGAGCAGCGCTTCACTAGTTTCCGCAGCCTGGCCGACAAGACCGATTCGGATGTGGTCGCGATCTATTACTCGCGCATCAGCGCGCCCATGGCCGAGCGGCTGTTCTTTCGCGCAACTGACTCGGTCAAGCACCGAGGGCGGCGGGCGTTCTGGTGACGATTGGGTTCAGGATTTGCCGGGAATGCCGTACTTGCGCAGGCGATGGGCGATGGCGGTGTGAGAGGTCTGCAGGCGGCTGGCCAGTTGTCGGGTCGAGGGGTAGCTGACGTAGAGCGTCTCCAGCAGGCCGCGTTCGAAGTCCTCGACCGCCTGTTCGAGGCTGTCGACTTCGCCGTCGCTCTGGCGTGCCACTGAGGTGCCGGCGATGTCCAGATCGCCGATGTCCACCAGGCTGCTTTCGCAGATGGCGGCGGCGCGGAAGATCACGTTCTGCAACTGGCGCACATTGCCTGGCCAGCGATTGCCCAACAGCGCCGGGTAGGTGCCTGGCGCCAGGCGGCAGACCGGACGCTGGATCTGCGCGCAGGCTTGCTGCATGAAGTAACGCGCCAGCAACAGAATGTCCTGGCCACGCTCGCGCAGCGGCGGTACTTCGACGTTGAGCACGTTGAGGCGGTAGAACAGGTCTTCGCGGAACGTGCCTTCGGCGACCATTTTTTCCAGGTCGCGGTGGGTGGCGCTGAGGATGCGCACATTGACCTTCACTTCACGGTCGCCACCCACCCGACGAAAACTGCCGTCATTGAGGAAGCGCAGCAACTTGGCTTGCAGGTACGGTGACATTTCGCCGATTTCATCGAGGAACACCGTGCCCTGGTTGGCCAGCTCCATCAGCCCCGGCTTGCCGCCGCGCTGGGCACCGGTGAAGGCGCCGGGGGCATAACCGAACAGCTCGCTTTCGGCGAGGTTCTCCGGCAGCGCCGCGCAATTCAATGCCAGAAACGGTGCGCTGTGGCGCGTGCTGATAGCGTGGCAGGCGCGCGCCACCAGCTCTTTGCCGGTGCCGGTTTCGCCCTGGATCAACAGTGGCGCATCCAGTGCCGCGACCCGTTGGGCACGTGCCTTGAGGGTGCGGATCGCCGGTGATTCGCCGAGCAGCGCATCAAAGCCCTCGGCGTGGTCGTGGTGCAGCGCCGACAGTTGTTCGCCGATGCGGTTGGGTTGGTACAGCGTGAGCAGGGCGCCGGCGTCGGTGATCGGCGTGGCATCCAGCAGCCAGGTCTGACCGTTGATGCTGATCTCGCGCAAGGGCAGGCGAAAGCCCTGCTCCAGCAAGGTATCGAGCAACGCCATGTCATTGAAAAGCTCGGCGATACTTTCCCCGGCCGGTTCGCGTCCGTACAACGCAATCAGCGCCGGGTTGGCCAGCAGGATCTTGCCCGCACTGTCCAGGGCCAGCACCGGGTCGGTCATCGCTGCCAGCAAAGCATCGAGTTGCAGGTGGCGGCGTTGGCCGGGGAGGATGTCCACCACCCTTACCGCTTGCACGCCCTGAACGCTGAACAGCGCGTCGCGCAACTCTTCCAGTACCTCGGCGCTCAGGGTCGGGGCGTCGATGTAGACGTTGGGCGGCACCATTTCCACCGCATCCAGGTTGAGATTGCGCCCACCGAGCAAGGCCAGGACTTCCTGGGTAATGCCGACGCGGTCGATGAAGCTGACGTGGATACGCATGGGGCGCTAACAATTCTGGGGAGCGGGAGGCGGCAAGTATGCCTTGGCGCGGATGTAGATCAAAATGTGGGAGGGGCGGTGCGACGATTCGACTTGCTCCCGATAGCAGGGTGTCAGTCAGCTTACTTTCAGTTGACACACCGCCATCGGGAGCAACCCCTCCCACATTTGGAGCAGGGTTGTGTCAGTTATTCCAAGTGCTCAGGCTTGATCGGGTCGCCGGATTTCACATCCAGCTGATGCCGCACATCCTCGAACATCTGGTCGTACTGCTTGTGCATCGAGCCATTCAACACCGCGATCTTCGGCATCCCGTACTTCTGCGCGATGTTCATCGCGTGCCGCGCGAAGTCGAAGGCCTGGTCCTTGGGTAGATAGAACTCTTCGTTGATGTCCTTACCCTGCACCGAGCCGTGCAGCTTGAACAGCATGCCCGTGCCTTCCTTTGGGTCCTGGCTGACTTCATAGTCAATGCACAGGTTGTAGCTGTAGTCGTCCTTGTTAAGGGCGTGACGTTCGACGTGCAGGTGACCGGGTTCAAAGGTGGCCATAGGCGTATCTCCTCTACTTCACAGATAGGTGATGCCAGGTGTTGCCGTGCTGATGCGCGTGCCGGCGCTGCCCTGGACGATGGCTTCGATGTCCGAGAGTGAACCGATGACCGCAGTTTTGCCAGTCTGACGGGCGAATTCACAGGCGGCCTGCACCTTGGGCCCCATGGAGCCGGCGGCGAAGCCGAGTTTTTCCATGTCATCGGGATGGGCCTGGCCGATGGCCTTTTGCGTCGGTTTGCCAAAGTCGATGAACGCTGCGTTGACGTCGGTGGCGATCACCAGCAGATCGGCGTTCAGTTGCGAGGCCAATAGCGAAGAGCACAGGTCTTTGTCGATGACCGCTTCAATACCTCTGAGCTTGCCGTCTTCACCGTACATGGTCGGGATACCGCCACCGCCGGCGCAAATCACAATGGCGCTTTTTTCCAGCAGCCACTTGATTGGGCGGATTTCAAAGATGCGTTTGGGGCGCGGGCTGGCGACGACGCGGCGATATTTATCGCCATCCGGGGCAATGGCCCAGCCTTTCTCGGCGGCGAGTTTTTCCGCTTCCGCCTTGGAGTACACCGGGCCGATGGGTTTGGTGGGGTTCTGGAAGGCCGGGTCCTTGGCGTCCACTTCCACCTGGGTGAGCAGGGTGGCGAACGGCACTTCAAAGTCCAGCAGGTTGCCCAGTTCCTGTTCGATGATGTAGCCGATCATGCCTTCGGTCTCGGCGCCAAGCACGTCCAGCGGGTAAGGAGAGACGCCGGTATAAGCGGCCGCCTGCAACGACAACAGGCCGACTTGCGGGCCATTGCCGTGGGCGATCACCAGCTCGTTGCCGGAGTGAATCTTGGCGATTTGTTCGGTGGCGATGCGGATATTGGCGCGTTGGTTGTCTGCGGTCATGGGTTCACCACGGCGCAGGAGGGCGTTGCCGCCCAGGGCTACGACGATGCGCATAATTCAATCCTTCTATGGGTGTGAACACAGAGGCCAATGTGGGAGGGGGCTTGCTCCCGATAGCGGTATGTCAGGCAACTTATCTGTAGCTGATCCGCCGCCATCGGGGGCAAGTCGAATCGTCGCACTGCCCCTCCCACACTTAACCCGTGTAGCCTTTAGATATCCGCGAGTGCCGACACCAGGATCGCCTTGATGGTGTGCATGCGGTTTTCCGCTTGCTCAAAGGCGATGTTGGCCGGCGACTCGAAGACGTCCTCGGTCACTTCCACGCCATTGGCCAGGTTCGGATACCGCGCGGCAATGTCCTTGCCGACCTTGGTCTCGCTGTTGTGGAACGCCGGCAGGCAGTGCATGAACTTCACACGTGGGTTGCCCGAGGCTTTCATCATCTTGGCGTTGACTTGGTACGGCAGCAGTTGCTCGATGCGCTCGTCCCACGCTTCCACCGGCTCGCCCATGGACACCCAGATATCGGTGTGGATGAAGTCCACGCCTTTGACTGCTTCTTTCGGGTCTTCGGTGATGGTGATGCGTGCGCCGCTTTCCTCGGCGAATGCCTGGCATTGCTTGATGAAATCTTCATGGGGCCACAGGGCTTTCGGCGCGCCGATGCGCACGTCCATGCCGAGCTTGGCGCCGATCATCAGCAGCGAGTTGCCCATGTTGTAACGGGCGTCGCCCAGGTAGGCGTAGCTGATGTCATGCAGCGGCTTGTCGCTGTGCTCGCGCATGGTCAGGGTGTCGGCGATCATTTGGGTCGGGTGGAATTCAGCGGTGAGGCCGTTGAACACTGGGACCCCGGCAAACTTGGCCAGTTCTTCGACGATTTCCTGTTCGAAGCCACGGTATTCAATGGCGTCAAACATGCGGCCCAAAACGCGGGCGGTGTCTTTCATGCTTTCTTTGTGGCCGATTTGCGACGAAACCGGATCGATATAGGTGACGTGGGCGCCTTGGTCATGGGCCGCCACTTCGAACGCGCAGCGGGTGCGGGTCGACGTTTTTTCGAAGATCAGCGCGATGTTCTTGCCTTTGAGGTGTGGGCGCTCGGTGCCGGTGTATTTGGCGCGCTTGAGGTCGCGGGACAGGTCCAGCAGGTAGTTCAGCTCGCGAGTGGTGTGGTGCATCAGCGAGAGCAGGCTGCGGTTGCGCATATTAAAAGCCATGGTGGATCTCCTTAGGTTTCGGTTATCCCCTCGGCTGCTGCTGGATAAGCAGCGGCCAAGGCCAAAAATTAATAGTCGATAGGGTCGCGGATGATCGGGCAGGTCATGCAGTGGCCGCCGCCACGGCCACGGCCGAGTTCGCCGGCGCTGATGGTGATGACTTCCACGCCAGCCTTGCGCAGCAGGGTGTTGGTGTAGGTGTTGCGGTCGTAGCCGATCACCACGCCTGGCTCCAAGGCCACTACGTTGTTGCCGTCGTCCCACTGCTCGCGCTCGGCGGCGAAGCTGTTGCCGCCGGTCTCGACCACGCGCAGGGCCTTGAGGTTGAGCGCGGCGGCAACGGTCTCGAGGAAGTTGGTTTTCTCCCGTTGGATGTCGATGCCGTGGGGCTTGCTGTCGTCAGGGCGCAGGGTGAAGGGCACGATCTGGTTGACCACTTCCGGGAAGATGGTCACCAGGTCGCGGTCGCAGAAGCTGAACACGGTGTCCAGGTGCATCGCCGCGCGGGATTTCGGCAGGCCGGCAACGATCACCCGTTCCACAGCTTTGTTCTTGAACAGGTTGCGCGCCAGTTGGCCAATGGCCTGGTGGGACGAACGCTCGCCCATGCCGATCAACACCACGCCATTGCCAATGGGCATGACGTCACCGCCTTCCAGTGTGGCGGCACCGTGTTCCTGGTCGGGGTCGCCGTACCAGATCTGGAAGTCGGCGTTGGTGAACTCGGGATGGAATTTGTAGATGGCGCTGGCCAGCAGGGTTTCCTGGCGTCGCGCCGGCCAGTACATCGGGTTGAGCGTCACGCCGCCGTAGATCCAGCAGGTGGTGTCGCGGGTGAACTGGGTGTTGGGCAGAGGCGGCAGGATGAAACTGGCGTGGCCGAGGAAGTCGCGGAACATCTCGATGGTCTTGCCACCGAAGCTGCTCGGCAGGTCATCGGCCGACACGCCACCAATCAGAAACTCGGCGATCTTGCGCGGCTCCAGGCTGCGCAACCAGGAGCTGACTTCATCGACCAGGCCCAGGCCCACGGTGTTGGAGGTGATCTTGCGTTCCAGGATCCAGTCCAGGGCTTCGGGGATGGCAACGATATCGGTCAGCAGGTTGTGCATTTCCAGCACATCAATATCCCGCTCGCGCATTTTGGTCACGAAGTCGAAATGGTCGCGCTTGGCCTGGGCCACCCACAACACGTCATCGAAGAGCAGTTCATCGCAGTTATTCGGGGTCAGCCGTTGGTGGGCCAAGCCTGGGGAGCACACCATGACTTTGCGCAGTTTGCCGGCTTCGGAATGTACGCCGTACTTCACTTTTTCCGTGGTCATTACAGATCCTCCAAGGAGCAACAGTTACAGAGTCAGGAAGCCGTCGTAGAGGCCATAGGCAGCCACCAGGGCGCCAATGACGACTGCGGCGAAAATCAGCTTCTCGACGTTGGTGAAAATCGGTTTGCCCAGTTCATGCTTAGCCTTGGCGAACAGGATCGCGCCGGGGGCATAGAGCAGGGCGGACAACAGCAGGTACTTGGTGCCGCCGGCGTAGAGCAGCCAGACCGCGTAGATCAGCGCGACTGCGCCGATGAACAGGTCTTTCTTGCGCTCTTTGAGGGCGTTTTCGTAGGTTTCGCCGCGCACCGCCAACAGCAGCGCGTAGGCCGCCGACCACAGGTAAGGCACCAGGATCATCGAGGTGGCGAGGTAGATCAGCGACAGGTAGGTACTGGCGGAAAACAGCGTGATCACCAGGAACACTTGGACCATGGCGTTGGTCAGCCACAGGGCGTTGACCGGCACATGGTTGGCGTTTTCCTTACGCAGGAACTCCGGCATGGTGTGGTCCTTGGCGGCGGCGAACATGATCTCCGCACACAGCAGCACCCACGACAGCAACGCCCCCAGCAGCGAGATGATCAAGCCGACGCTGATCAGCACCGCGCCCCAGTGGCCTACCACATGCTCCAGCACCGCAGCCATTGACGGGTTCTGCAACTTGGCCAGTTCCGGCTGGGTCATGATGCCCAGGGACAGCACGTTCACCAGCATCAGGAACAACAGCACAGTGATAAAGCCGATCACGGTGGCCTTGCCGACGTCGCTGCGTTTTTCCGCACGGGACGAGAAGATGCTCGCGCCTTCGATGCCGATGAACACCCACACGGTGACCAGCATCATGTTGCGCACTTGGTTCATCACGCTGCCCAGGTCCGGGTTTTTTACGCCCCAGATGTCAGCGGTGAAGATGTCCAGCTTGAACGCGAACACGGCGATCAGCACGAACAGTACCAGTGGCACCACCTTGGCGACCGTGGTCACCAGGTTGATGAACGCCGCTTCCTTGATCCCGCGCAGCACCAGAAAGTGCACGGCCCACAGCAACACCGACGCGCCAATCACCGCTGCGGGTGTGTTGCCTTCGCCGAAGATCGGGAAGAAGTATCCGAGTGTGCTGAACAGCAATACGAAGTAGCCGACGTTGCCCAGCCAAGCGCTGATCCAGTAGCCCCAGGCTGACGAGAAACCCATGTAGTCGCCGAATCCGGCCTTGGCGTAGGCGTACACGCCGCCATCGAGGTCGGGCTTGCGATTGGCGAGGGTCTGAAACACGAACGCGAGGGTCAACATGCCGATGGCGGTAATCACCCAACCGATCAATACCGCGCCAACATCAGCGCTGGCGGCCATATTTTGCGGCAGGGAAAAGATCCCGCCGCCGATCATTGAGCCCACGACAAGTGCAACCAGTGCACCTAATCGAAGTTTTCCGGGGGATTCAGACATTGCATAACTCCAATGCAGGAGAAGAGAGACCACAGAATAATTCCGTGTGCTAATCAAACAGCTGACTCAGATCACTTCATTGGCACATCCCATTGTGAATAAATGACTTAGGCTGGAAACTCGTGGGCGATAAAAATCCTTGGAAACGCGCTGCGCAGAGCGGTTAACCCCATTAAATTTAATTATTTGGCCGGTGAGATGGACGTTTGAAGCTAAACCTTTTTGCCGGATGTGCAAACTATTTGAGCGGTGTTTCACTTATTCGCTATAAATATTAAGAGTTGATGCACTATTTAAAATCTAAATAAGCCTAAATGTTGTTAATTTAAATGCCATTTGGTTATGAACGGATTGATTTAATCGCCATCCCTAATAAACGCTACACTCGCTGATTTAATTAGTTGAGTGCTCAGTTGTCAGCTCAACTCGGTTTTTCAGTCAGGAGTGTTCATGTCTCAACCGGCCCAGAAACTTCGACTCAGCGCCCTGATCGCCTTGGTGGTGGGGTCGATGATCGGCGGCGGGATCTTTTCCCTGCCGCAAAACATGGCCGCCCGTGCCGAGGTGGGCGCGGTATTGATCGGCTGGGCGATCACCGCCGTCGGCATGTTGACCCTCGCGTTTGTGTTCCAGACCCTGGCCAATCGCAAACCCGAGTTGGACTCAGGGGTGTATGCCTACGCCAAGGCCGGTTTTGGCGATTACATGGGGTTTTCGTCGGCTTGGGGCTATTGGATCAGTGCCTGGATGGGCAACGTCGGTTACTTCGTGTTGCTGTTCAGTACCCTTGGCTACTTTTTTCCGGTATTCGGCCAGGGCAATACGCCGGTTGCCATCGGCTGTGCATCGTTGTTGCTGTGGGCGGTGCATTTCCTGGTCATGCGTGGGATCAAGGAGGCGGCATTCATCAACCAGATCACTACCGTGGCGAAGATCGTGCCGCTGCTGATGTTTATCGTGATCGCGGCCGTGGCCTTTAAAGCCGATATTTTTACCCGTGACATCTGGGGCCTGGGCAACCCGCAGCTCGGCAGCGTGGTGGATCAGGTGCGCAACATGATGCTGGTCACGGTGTTCGTGTTTATCGGCATCGAAGGCGCCAGCGTCTATTCGGCCCGGGCCGATAAACGCTCGGACGTCGGGCGCGCCACGGTGATTGGCTTTCTTGGCGTGCTGGCGCTGTTGGCGCTGGTGAATGTGCTGTCCCTTGGGATCATGAGCCAGCCAGAGCTGGCCAGCCTGCAAAACCCCTCCCTGGCGGGCGTGCTGGAGCATATTGTCGGCCCTTGGGGCGCCCTGCTGATCAGCCTGGGCCTCGCGGTGTCGCTGTTGGGCGCATTGCTGTCCTGGGCGTTACTCTGCGCGGAAATCCTCTACGCCACGGCTCACGACAAGACCATGCCGGCGTTCTTGAAGAAGGAAAACGCCAACCAGGTGCCGGTCAATGCCTTGTGGCTGACCAATGTGATGATCCAGATTTTTCTGGTGATCACGCTGTTTTCCCACAGCACTTACACCACGCTGATTTACCTGGCGTCGTCGATGATTCTGGTGCCGTACCTGTGGTCGGCGGCGTATGCCGTGCTGTTGAGCGGGCGGGGAGAAACCTATGAAGGTGCCCACCGCCATCGCATCAAGGACCTGCTGGTGGGGTTGATCGCCCTGGGCTACGCCCTGTGGCTGCTCTACGCGGGGGGGCTGAAATACCTGCTGCTGTCGGCGCTGCTGTATGCGCCGGGCGTGATCCTGTTCGCCCTGGCCAAGCGCGAACAGGACCAGCCGTTGTTTACCCATGTTGAGAAGGGCATTTTCAGCTGCGTGATCGCCGGTGCAGGGCTGGCGGCGTATGGGTTGTACAGCGGGGTGTTGTCGTTGTAGTGGGGGGACTGTGCTGGCCTCATCGGGAGCAAGCCCCCTCCCACATTTTGATGGGTGAACCTATTCAAAATGTGGGAGGTCCCACTACCTTTTCGACGTAGCGCTGTCGCGTAGCAAACGGGCGAGCTGGCTTGCGCCGCGTTGGGGGGGAAGCGCCCCTGATTAAGACGAATGCGGTGTATCAGGCACTCTTCTGTGCCTGGTTTTGGGGCTGCTTCGCAGCCCAACGCGGGGCAAGCCCGCTCGCCACAGTTACAGTGTTCCTCCTTAACTGACTGGCATTAGGACAAGCCCGCTCGCCACAGGAATGCGCTCGTCTGAAATGGTTTATGCAAGACTCAGGGCTTGCTCCCCATGGCGGCGGTCAAGTCGCCATTGCGGCCTGTGCGAGCCCAACTCTCCAGCCGGCAAATCCCATTGCAATGGCGTACCGCCGATGGTCAGCGGGGGCAGCAGCCGGTGGGCCTGGCCCCAGGCGGTTTGTTCCACGACCAGGCCTTGATCTCCAGGTTCTTCCTCTCGCAACGCCGGTTGCTCCGCGGCCTGGCCTGCTTCCACCAGTAACGTTGCGGTGCGCGCCAACGACAACCGCGCCGAACCACCGCGCCCGGACTGCAATCGTTCGCCCAGCGCCTGAATCGCACTGGCCGCCATGAGGTACCCGGTCGCGTGATCCAGCGCCTGCAACGGCAGCGGCACCGGTTTACCCGCGTGTTTCCAGAGCATGCCCGCCTCGGCGATCCCGCTGCTCATCTGCACCAGGCTGTCGAAGCCCCGACGATTTCGCCACGGGCCGCTCCAGCCATAGGCGTTGAGGCTGACGTCAATCAGGCCGGGGGCGATGTGTTGCAGTTCTGGGGCGGTGTAGCCCAGGTGCTCCAGGGCGTCAGCGCGGTAACCGTGGAGCAGGATGTCGGCGTCCTTGAGCAAACGCTCGAAAATCATCCGGCCTTCGGGCGTTTTCAGGTCCAGGCGCGCGCAGCGTTTGCCCAAGGTCATTTCCGGGACCACGCCGGGTTCGTTCCAGGTGGGGGAGTCGATGCGCAGTACATCCGCGCCGAGGCCGGCAAGAAAACGACTGGCCACGGGGCCGGCCAATACGCGGGTCAGGTCCAGCACCTTGAGGCCGGCCAGCGGGCGTGCCGCCGAGCCGAGCCAGGGTTTGTCGGTTGTGGTTTTGAAAGTCCGGCGTTGGACCAACGCCTCGGCGTTCACCGCCAACCCTTGCGGATGTTGCTGCCAGGCGCGCCACGCACGCATCTGCGCCGCGCAGCCACCTTGGTCGACAATCGCCTGTTCCAATTCGGCGGCGTTCCACGCAGCGACCTTGCCGGCCATCTCGGCGCGGTCGGCGACCTTGCCCAGCACACGTTCGGCGGCGGCGCGGTGATGGGGCGCGTTGGTGTGCAGGCGAATCCAGCCATCGGCGCTGGCGTAGTCGCCGGCTACCGGGTCCCACAGTGGCGGCACTTGCCAGCCTATCGGGCGGATCGAGGAAGAAAACCAGAAAGAGGCGAGGCGCCGGTCCACACTCACACTGGGTAAGCGCCCGGTCTGTTGCTGGATCAGTTGTGCGACGGCCTGCCCGGCAGCGCCGATGCTGGCACTGGCCAGTTCGGTGACGGCGTAGGTCGAGGGCAGGGCGCCAGCCTCGGTGAAGGTCAGCGGGGTGTGGGGTAGATCGAGTGCGGCTTGGATGGGAGTCAGCAGGTCAGTCATCGAAGGCCCTCCGTAAGAGAAGGGCCACTATAGAAGATCATCACACCGGCGTTGCAACCCCTGGTTCCAACGGCAGGTCGATGCTGGCGATAAAGCCGCCGTCAGGATGATTGGCCAGGATCAGGCTGCCGCCATGGCGTTCGGCTGCACGCCGCGCAATCGCCAAGCCCAGGCCGTGGCCTTGAGCAGTCTGGCCGGGCGCGCGGTAGAACGGCTCGCCCAGTTGGCTCAGGTGTTCGGCGTCAACACCGGGGCCATGGTCGCGCACGCTGATCAGGATGCGCTCGCCGTGGCGCTGCGCCCGTAACTCGATCGCCTGGCCTGGCGGGTTGAACCGTTGGGCATTGCGCAGCAGGTTGTCGACGGCGCGTTCGATCATGGTCGGCCAGCCCTTGAGCTGCAGGTCATGTTCGCTGGCCAGTTGGACCACTTGGTCTGGCGCGCCGAGCTGGGCGTCTTTTTGCAGGGTCTTGAGCAGGGGGTTGAGGTCGACATCCTCAGCGCTGGCGTTGTCGGCATCGACGCGTGCCAGTACCAGGATCTCGCTGATCAGAGCTTCCAGGCGGTCGCATTCGCGAGTCAGGCGCGGCCAGAGTTTTTCTCGTTCTTCGGGCCCGGCGCGTTCGGCCAGGGCCAGCGCGATCCGCAGGCGGGCCAGGGGCGAGCGCAGTTCGTGGGACACATCGCGCAGCAACTGGCGCTGGCTGCCGATCAGGCTTTGCAAGCGCGCGCCCATGCGATTGAAGTCAGTGGCGAGTACACCGAACTCATCACGCCGATTGGCCAGGCGCGCCAGGCTGTTTTGCTGGTAGGTGGCCTGGCCAAGGTCATGCACCGCACCGCGCAGGCGGCTCAGCGGGCGGGTGATGGATAAGGTGACGAACAGGCTGAACAGGGTCAGCACCACTAGGGCAATGGCCAATGCGCTCAATGGCCACGTCAGGCTGCTGCGGTGCCATTCGTCGAGCTCCGGGTGGGCGATGCGGTAGATCAGCAGGTACGTGTCGCCGGTTTTCTCGCTGGTGTACTCGGCGGTCAGACGGCGCCAGGGAAGGTGGCCTTCCTTGCTGTCGTTCTGTCGGGCTTCAAAGGCGGCGGCGCGGCGCGGGAAGGTGCCACGCACCACTGGCTCGCCGCTTTCGTTCAGCACTTGCACGTCGAGGTGATACTGGCGCTTGCGCTGTTGCAGCAATTCCTGGGCAGCATCTTCGCCCTGGGTTTCGTAGAGTTGGGTCCACTCTTCGGCCAGGTTTTTGAGGCCAGGGTGCCGGCTGAGAATCCAGGCGTCTTGATTGAGCATATGCCCAAGCAAGATCGACAACCCGGCAACCAAGGCGATGGCCAGCCAGAAACTGGCCAGGATGCGCCAGAACAATGAACGCACAGGAAACCCTCAAACAGGAAAAGCCCAGTGGCGGGAGCCACTGGGCTGGGAGCTTTAACGCGGGAGCATTATTGCGCTTTTTGCGGCTGTTGCGCTTTCCAGGCCTGGAATTCCTTCCATTCGGCTCGACGCTGTTCCTGCTTCTTGACGATCTCGTCAAACTTCTTCTGCTGGTCAGGTTTGAGCACGGCACGGATATCGGCCTGCGTTTTCTGCTTGCCGGCGGCGATTTCATCCTGCATGGCTTTCTGGTCAGCGGCCGGGAGTTTGTCCAGGTACTTTTTGGTCAGGTCTTTGCGAGCGTGCCATTGGTCGCCCATCAGCTTGCCGATCTGCTGGCGCTGTTCCTTGCTCAGGTCCAGTTGGCTGAAAGGGCCGCCTTTGCCACGCGGACCGTGTTCACCGCCGTGGCCCGGGCCGCCCATCATGTGGCCTTCAGGACCGCCCATCGGGCCTGGGCCTTCGGGCATCGCGGCCATGGCAACGGTTGGCAGGGCAGCGGCGAACATCAAAGCGATAAGGGTCTTGCGCATGGTGATTCTCCTGTCTCTATTCCGGTGAGTCCGGATGTGAGTAGGTTACCCAGATCAAGGTCAGCGGCAGTCAGGGGAGCGTAAAGCTTGGGTAAAGACGATTTTGTGCTAACTGACAAAACTTTCAGGGGGCGTAGTAATAGCCTCGGCTGCGCAACGCCACGATCCGTGGACGTCCGTCCGGGTGCGGGCCGATCTTTTTGCGCAGGTTGCTCACGTGCATGTCCAGGCTGCGGTCGTACAGGGTCAACTTGCGGCCCAGGGCGATCTGCGCCAGTTCCTGCTTGTCCAAGGGCTCGCCGGGCTGGCGCAGCAAAGCTTCCAGCAGGCGGCTTTCGGAGACGGTGAGGGTAAATTCCTGTTCATCGATGCTGACCACGCCACGCACCGGGCTGAAACACAGGTCGCCCAGCTCAAGCTGGCTGGACACGGCGGCCGGGTGGCTGCGGCGTAATACCGCGCGCAGGCGGGCGGTCAGTTCACGGGGGTCGCAGGGCTTGGCGAGGTAATCGTCGGCACCCAGTTCCAGACCGAGGATGCGGTCCAAGGGTTCGCCCCGGGCCGATAGCATCAGCACCGGCAGCTCCGGGTGATCGTTGCGCAATTGCTTGAGCAGCTCCAGGCCGCTGCCGTCTGGCAGCATTACGTCGAGCACGACCGCTGCCGGAGCACTGTCGGCCAAGGCCTTGCGCGCGCTCAAGCCATCGTGGCAGGCATGCACCTGAAAGCCTTCCTGGCTCAACCAACTGGTCAGCAGCTCGCAGAGCTCCTGGTCATCATCTATCAGTAACAGCTCGCTCATGACTCACTCAATTTAGCCATTGTCGACGGCGACGGTGCCCCCCGCTGGCGAAGATCCCGCACAGCAAGGCGATCAGTGCGACGGCCCCGCCGGTGACAAACCACTGCTGTTGCTCGGTCAGCCATCGGCTTAAGGTACCGCCCTGTGAATCTTTGAGTTGCTGGGCCAGCTTTTGGTTCTCTTGGCGAAGGCGACTCAATTGGGCGCTTTCGCGCGTAGCATCCGCGCTTTGCAGTTGTTTGGTCAGTGCTTCACGCTGCCGTTCGCTTTCTTTCAAACGTTGCTGCAGCTCGCTGATCTGGCTGCCGGCACTCAAGGACAAGGGCGTGGAACTGCCGGTGTTCGAGGTTTCTTCAGCGTGGGCCGTAGCCCCGATTGTTAACACTGCCAACAGACAAAACTGACGTAAGCGCATCGGAACTCCTGATTCCACACGAATATTCAGAACGTTGTCGGCAGGTTACCGAGAATAATGAGTAATAAGCAGCGCGCCGAACGCAATCGGTTCGGCGCAGCTTGGGTTAAGGCAGGACTTGTTTGAACGGCTTGATCACGACATCGGCGTAAACGCCCGCCGCGACATAAGGATCAGCCTTCGCCCAGGCCTGAGCATCGGCCAGGGAGGCGAACTCGGCGACGATCAGGCTACCGGTGAAGCCAGCGTCGCCTGGGTCGTTGCTGTCTACGGCCGGGTGCGGGCCGGCCAGTACGATGCGGCCTTCGGCTTGCAGCACTTTGAGGCGCTCGACGTGTGCCGGGCGAACGGAAAGGCGTTTTTCCAGCGAGTTGGCAACGTCAGTAGCAATGATTGCGTAGAGCATGTCAGTCCTCGGTTTTCGGCGTAGTGGTCTCGGCATCATGCAGGTGGCGCGACAGATAAATGCCCTGGGCGACCAGGAACAACACGGTCATGCCCAGGCTGCCGAACACTTTGAAGTCGACCCAGTAATCCTGGAAGGTAAAGGCCACGAACAGGTTGGCGGCGCCGCAGAAGATGAAAAACACGATCCAGGCGATGTTCAGGCGCGTCCAGACCGGTTCTGGCAGGGTGAGCGCGTGGCCCATGATTCGCTTGATGAGCAGGCGGTCGCCGATGAAGTGGCTGCCGATAAACGCCAGGGCAAACAGCCAGTTCACCACCGGGGCTTTCCATTTAAGAAAGGTTTCGCTGTGGAAGGCCAGGGTCAGGCTGCCGAAGACCAGGCACGCGACCAGGGTCAGCCATTGGCTTTTTTCCAGTTTGCGCTGGGAGATGAAGATAGCGCCGTAGACCACGACAGAGCTGATGATCAGCACAGCGGTGGCGCTGTAGATGCCGCCGAAGGTGAGCTCGTGGCCGGCCAGATCGATGACCCGAGGGTCGAGTTTGTAAACGATGAAGAACAGCAACAGCGGGATGAAGTCGATGAATTGTTTCACAGTAAGAGCCAGAAGCTGGATGTGGCGGCATAATAACAAACATCCTTGGTTGCGAAAGCGCCAGCTGACTTGAGGTTACACACTCCCGTGAATGTTGATTTGCACTGCCACAGCACGGCCTCCGACGGCGCCCTGGCGCCTGCGGTACTGGTTGCGCGTGCGTTTGAAAAAGGCGTGCGAGTCCTGGCGTTGACCGACCACGACACCCTTGAAGGTCTTGACGAAGCGCGCGCAACCGCCCATTCGTTGGGCATGCAACTGGTCAACGGTGTCGAATTGTCCTGCACCTGGGGCGGGGCCACCATTCATGTGCTCGGTTATGGTTTCGATCAAAACGCCGCGCCGTTGATGGAGGCTATCGCGCAATTGCACGATGGCCGCTGGCTGCGGTCCGAAGAAATAAGCCGCAAGCTGGCCCTCAAAGGCATGCCTAATGCCCTCGACGGCGCCCGCGCGATCCAGCAGGAGCTGGGCGACAGCGGCAATGCGCCGGCCCGTCCGCACTTTGCCGATTGGATGGTGCGTGAAGGTTTTGTTAAAGACCGCGCCGAGGCTTTTCGCAAATGGCTGGGCGCCGGCAAGTTGGGCGATGTGAAGCAACATTGGCCGACCCTTGAAGACACCGTCGAGACCCTGCGGGCCTCCGGGGCCTGGGTCAGCCTGGCGCATCCCTGGCATTACGATTTCACTCGCAGCAAGCGCCGCAAGCTGATCAGCGACTATATTGGAGCGGGTGGCCACGCAATCGAAGTGGTCAACGGGCATCAACCCGCCGAACAGGTCGGCAGCCTGGCGATTCTTGCCCGCGAATTTGGTCTGCTGGTCAGTGCCGGCAGTGACTTTCATGGCCCAGGCGGCTGGTCCGAGATCGGCGAGTACCGCGCGATCCCGGAAGATTTGCCGCTTTTGTGGGGGCGATTCAAGCATGACCCCATTGTTGCCACCGTCTGAACAGGTAGAGCTCGTGAGTCAATTCTTCCAGATTCATCCGGAAAATCCCCAGGCGCGCCTGATTAAACAGGCCGTGGAGATTATTCGCGCCGGCGGCGTGGTGATCTACCCAACAGATTCGTCCTACGCCATCGGTTGTCAGATAGGTGACAAGGGCGCGGTCGAACGTGTGCGGCGCCTGCGTCAGCTGGACGACAAGCATAACTTTGCACTGATCTGCAGCGATCTATCCCAACTGGGGCTGTTCGCCAAGGTCGATACCGGTACTTTCCGCCTGCTCAAGGCCCACACGCCGGGGCCTTACACCTTCATTCTCAACGCCACACGCGAAGTGCCGCGCCTTCTGCTACATCCCAAAAAACGCACCATCGGCCTGCGTGTGCCGGAGCACCCGATTGCCCTTGCGTTGCTGGCGGAGCTGGGGGAACCGCTGATGAGCGTTTCGTTGATCATGCCTGGCGACACTGAGCCGCTGGAAGACCCGTACGAAATGCGCCAATTGCTGGAAAAGCAGGTAGACCTGATCATCGATGGCGGCTTCGGCGGCGGCAAAGCCTCCACCGTGATCAACCTGGCCGACGGCGAACCTGAAGTGATCCGTGTGGGTTGTGGCGATCCGGCGCCCTTTATGGTCGAGGCCTGAATGTCGTCAGTGGAAACCGTCGACCCCCAGGCAGGTGCGCAGCAGGAGCTGCCGTTTGCGATGGTGTACGGCCAGGCCGTGCTGGAAATGCCCCTGGATCTGTACATTCCGCCGGACGCCCTGGAAGTCTTCCTTGACGCCTTCGAAGGCCCGCTGGATTTGTTGCTGTACCTGATCCGCAAGCAGAACATCAACATCCTCGACATCCCGGTGGCGGAAATCACCCGGCAGTACATGGGGTATGTCGAGTTGATGCAGTCGGTGCGCCTGGAGCTGGCAGCCGAGTATCTGGTGATGGCCGCCATGCTGGCCGAGATCAAATCGCGCATGCTGTTGCCGCGTTCGGAGACGGTGGAAGCCGAAGAGGACGACCCGCGCGCCGAACTGATCCGTCGCCTGCAAGAGTACGAACGCTTCAAGGCGGCCGCCGAAGGCATCGACGGCCTGAGCCGCGTGGGCCGCGACGTGGTGGTGCCCAAGCTGGATGCTCCCGAAGCTCGCGCACGCAAGCTGCTGCCGGACGTAAGCCTGGAAGAGTTGCTGATGTCCATGGCCGAGGTACTGCGCCGGGGCGATATGTTTGAACACCACCAGGTCAGCCGCGAGGCCCTGTCTACTCGCGAACGCATGAGCGATGTGCTGGAGCGCCTCAAGGGCGGCGGCTTTGTGCCGTTTGTCGAGCTGTTCACCAAAGAAGAAGGGCGACTGGGGGTGGTGGTGACCTTTATGGCGATCCTCGAATTGGTCAAGGAATCCTTGGTCGAGCTGGTCCAGAATGAGCCTTTTGCGGCTATCCACGTGCGGGCGCGAGCCGAATAAAGAGCTGAATCGATGAATCTGACTGAACCCCGCGAACTGGCGCCGTTGCTGGAAGCCTTTCTCCTGGCCTCGGGTAAACCGCAATCCCTGGAGCGCCTGTTCGAACTGTTTGAAGAGGCTGAGCGCCCTGAGCCGCCGGTGTTCAAGAAAGCGCTGGAGATCTTGCGCAAGTCCTGTGAAGGCCGCGCGTTTGAACTGCGCGAAGTGGCGTCGGGTTATCGCCTGCAAATTCGTGAGAAATTTTCCCCGTGGGTCGGCCGCCTATGGGAAGAACGCCCGCAGCGTTATTCACGGGCGATGTTGGAGACCATGGCGCTGATCGCCTATCGCCAGCCGATTACTCGGGGTGAAATCGAAGATGTGCGGGGCGTGGCGGTCAACAGCCATATCGTCAAGACGTTGCTGGAACGCGAGTGGATCCGCATCGTCGGCTACCGCGACGTGCCGGGCAAACCGGCGATGTTCGCCACTACTAAGGTGTTCCTCGACCACTTCAACCTGAAAAACCTCGACGACCTGCCGCCGCTGGCCGAGTTGCGTGAGATGGAAGCCGAGCCGGTGCTGGACTTCGACGACGCCCCGGTGCCGCCAGGTTTGCAGGAACTTGCCGATGCCACGGCCGAGCCTGAAGAACCGAAAGACGAAACCAGTTTCCACACCCTTTTGCTGGAACTGGACGACATGGAGCAGGGGATCAAGACCGACTTCGATGATTTGCTGCGTGATGGTGCGGCTGAGCCTGAAGCCGAAGTGAACGTTGAAGTTGAGCCTGAAGTCGAAGCTGAACCTGAGGAAGATATCCTCGGCGTGGCTGAAGCCCGCGAGAAACTCCTGGCTGCCGTTGCCGCTCTCGAACCGCCGCCGCTGAGCGATGAAGAAGACGAAGCCCGTGCATTGGCCGAAGCTATTGAGGCGGAACGCCGCGAATTCGAAGACTGATGCGGTCAATGCGGGATGTGAGAAGACATGAGTTCAACCAAAGACCCTTGCATCAGCGTCTGCAAATTCAGCGATGAGATCTGCGTCGGGTGCGGTCGCAGCAAACGCGAAATCCGTGCCTGGAAGAAACTCGACAAGACCGACAAGCGCACTGTCCTGGCCGAAGCCGAACTGCGTTTGTTGGCCTTGGGCGCCACCGGTCGGCGGAAAAACAAATGACTTGGCGCATATCGACTAGTCTCTGATGCGCAACGCGCGCCTTACGCGTATGATTCGCGACCCTTTGCCGACCTATTCGGCCAAAGCCCCGCTTTCAACACTCTTCAGGCCACGCCTGAATCGACCCACCGGGAGGTGCTTAAGATGAACGATAAAGACCAGAACGACAGCCAGGAAATCGGCCCTGCAGGCGAAAAGCTGCAAAAGGTGCTGGCGCGTATCGGCGTGGGCTCGCGCCGCGACGTCGAAGCCTGGATCACTCAGAAGCGCATCAAGGTCAACGGCGTCGAGGCCACCCTCGGTCAGCGCGTCGATCTGCACGATGCAATCACCATTGATGGCAAAGTCATCAAGCGTGAAGAGGCCGCCGAATCGGTGCGCCGCGTGATCATGTACAACAAGCCCGACGGCGAGATCTGCACCCGTGACGACCCGGAAGGCCGTCCGACCGTGTTCGACAAAATGCCTAAGCCTAAAGAAGGCCGCTGGATCAACATCGGTCGTCTGGACATCAACACCACCGGCTTGCTGATGTTCACCACCGACGGTGAACTGGCCAACCGCCTGATGCACCCGTCCTACGAGATGGACCGTGAATACGCGGTACGTGTACGTGGCGAAGTCGATGACGAGATGATCGAGCGCTTGAAAGCTGGCGTCGTCCTCGAAGACGGCCCGGCCAAGTTCACCGACATCAAGCAGGCTCCAGGTGGTGAAGGTTTCAACCACTGGTACCACTGCGTGGTGATGGAAGGCCGTAACCGTGAAGTACGTCGCCTGTGGGAATCCCAGGGCCTGGTGGTCAGCCGCCTGAAGCGCGTGCGTTTCGGCCCGGTGTTCCTGAACTCCGACCTGCCGATGGGCCGCTGGCGCGAAATGAGCCAGTACGAAGTCGACATCCTCAGCGCCGAAGTGGGCCTGACGCCGGTTGCCATGCCGCAGATGAACGCCAAGAGCAAAGACAAGCTTGAGCGCATGCAGCGTAAATCGTCACGTCCTGTGGCACGTGCCGAGCGCGTGGCGCGCACTGTGCGCCCGGCGCTGGATGCTCCGGCGACCGGCGGGCGTATCTCCCGTCAGCCGCATATTGAAGGTGAGCGTCGTCCAACGGCCCCATCGCGTCAGGAAGGCGAGCGCGCACCGCGTGCACCGCGTCCTGCGCCGGCCGGTGGTCGCAGCAACCGTGGCGAAACGGATCGCCCGGCCGACAACGCCAGCACCAAGCGCCCAGCCAAGCCGGCGGCGAACAAGCGTCCCGGCCCGAAACTGGTCGCGGACGAGCCGTCGGGCAAGCGCCGTGGCGCTCCAGCGGGTTCGGGTCAGCGTCCGGGGTTTGGTCGCAAGAAGCCGCAGTGATGCAATAAGCGCTGCATAAAAAAAACGCCAACTGTTGAAGTTGGCGTTTTTTTTTGCGGCGGGATTTGCGCCTGGAGCGTTTCACCGGATCGTTATTCGTCGAGTGATGGTGTGCGGTGTGGGCTAAACAGTTACCACCGGCGTTCACCACCGCGGCACTAGATTGAGCCCTGCACTCACTTATGCCACGAGGCGACGACCATGTATCCGCATCAATCACCGCTACATGACCCGTGAACAGAAAGCCCTTTTTATCCAGGCCATCCTGCTGCTGAAAAACGACGTCCAAAGTGTCCTGCGTCCCGGACAGCAAATGCGCTATGACGATTACGTACAGGTTCACAGCAACGCCTTCGACGGCCCGGAGGCTTTCACGCCGATGCCGCACCGCTCGCCGCCGTTTTTCCCTTGGCACCGCGTATTCCTGCGTCAATTCGAGCGGGATCTGCAAAGCGCGGTTAACGATACCAGCGTCACCCTGCCATTCTGGGACTGGTCGATGGAGGGCTCAAGCAATCCATTCACGCCTGGCTTTTTGGGCGGCGACGGCGACAGTGCTCAAGCCCAGCGTGTAACGTCGGGCCCATTCGCTTATCAGGACGGGCGCTTTGAAATTCGCCAGGGGGTTCCGGAGGGGGATAAGGGCTTGCGTCGCGAACTGGGCGCAGGGCCCGGCGCGCATCTGCCGAACTCCGAACAAGTGCTGGATGCGCTGGCCAAGACGCCGTATGCCCCGGGGCCGGACAGTTGGGGCAATTTCTGTGAAGGCGTGCTGCATGACCCTGTGCATCGCTGGGTGGGCGGTAACATGTCGATGCCGTCCTCACCCAACGATCCGGTGTTTTTCCTGCACCACTGTTACCTTGACCTGTTGTGGGAGCGCTGGAAGCGTCAGCATCCCACCTCTTTGCCCTATTATCCGGTATCGGATATGCCTGGGCTGGACCGTCAGGCCACACTGGTCTTCCATGCTCCGAACAATCCCGCTCCTTGGCCGGAGACCTGGACTGTTGACAGCGTGATCACGACTGAGAGTCTGGATTACACCTACGGTGTGTTCACCTCAGTACCCGCATCCCTCGGCTCGCCGACGCTGACGACATGCGAGATGGGCTCGCAGAACGTGTGACTCTCTTCTGACACACCTGATCGATCAAGAAAACATCAGCAGGCTTGCTCGCGCAGGCGGTGTGTCAGGCGCTTTACACAGGCGTTGTCATACGGCCTCGCGAGCAAACCCATACTGGGATTATCGTTAGAACGCAAAGGTGCCATCGAACACGGGCTTGTCATCCAGTGCCAGCACCCCACTGGCGAAGATCAGGTCCAAGTGATGGCTGCCTTTCTGCCCTCCACCCAGACCCAAGTGCAGTCCACAGTGGCGCTCCTCGAACCCGGCATTGCGCGCATACAAGTCTTTCACCCCTTCATTGGTGCCAATTCCCAATTCCTCCACCCGACGATTGGACGGGTTGGCGTTCAAGTATTTGTTGAAGTCATCCACCAGCCCGGGCACATCGCTGGCCACGCTGCAGACGGTCGAATTCTCAATCCACAGCTCCAGCGGTGATTGCAGCACGCCGTATTTGCGCGCGAACGGGATGGTGCTGAGAAAGGTGCCGACAAACCGTACCTGCCCGTTGATGGCCTCGCTGTGAGTGGCGATCTCACCGGGGGCAAGGTCGTGGTTGCCCACGCCGTTGATATTGGTCCACTTCTTGATGCTGCTCAGCGGCGCCTCAAGGCGTGAGCCGTGCTTATCGGTAAAGCTCAGCACATTCGCCTGGCCCATGCGCCGGATCAGCGTGGCGTTGAGGTCGGCAATGCGTTGCGGTTCGACGCTGAAGGTGTCGTAGAAGTAGTCACCGTAATCCTTGAACAGCAAGGACTTCTTCCAGTGTTCAGCCATCACACCCTGCAGGGCACGGATAAAGTCAGGGCCTTCGGCGCGAGGGTTGGGCAGGGTCGAGGAATCGTACAGAAACAGATACAGGTCACAGCCTTCAATAGCCTGGGCCAGGGTGTCGCTGGCGGTCAGGTCCAGGCGCTGCACCTGGAAGTTGAAGCGTGCGGCGTTGCTGTGGTTGATGGCTTGGGCGATGGCATCGTAGCGCTCGGTATGGCCCAGCAGTACGTTTGGGCAGTTCAGGCCGCTGAGGGCCGGGTGGTGGGCGAGGTAGTAGAGAAAGTGTTCAACGGCGCGGGCCTTGTCCATGACGTCTGTCCTTGTGTGCCTTGGGTAAGGGGGCAGGCGCCGTGCACAGCACCTGCCGGATGCCTGCCGGTTAGAAAGGCCACATCGCGGTGCCAAATGGCACTACGGCATCAGCTTGCATCATTTCTACGGCGGCCTCATGGGTCGGCGCTTCAAACCAGTCGTCGAGTTGCAGTTCGGTTTCCAGGTCGTTTTCCAGTGCTTGCATGGTGTATCTCCTAGAGGACGGTGTTTGAGAACGGCCTGCCAACGGGCGTCGCTGGCAAGTGGAATGAACCTAGGAGACCCTGTTGTTTAATGCAAAATATTTATTGACACGGTTTCATTTGGATTTTTTCTTCTGTTTTTTTAGCGGGCGTTTTTTCTGAGGAAATACAGTGAGCTGCCAGCGCCTTTTGCGCGGAAATTTCTTACCGCCAATTTTTCCAAAGATGACAGCTGTAACGCAGTGTTTCCGGTATGTAACGATTAGTTTACGAGTAAGTCTCGGCGTTGTTGGTCAACTCAAGGCTGTAAGGAATCCCTGACAGATCGTCGCACGCACCGTTCGGGGGCGGGCGTAAGCTGTCGAGCGGTGTACAATGCGCCGCGTTTTACTGTGACCCCCTTTGCGTAACCCGCAAAAGGCCAAGACCTCGGGGTTTGCCGACCCTGATCATTCCGCCTGGCCACGAGCCTGGCGGGTTCGATTTCGTCACAGATAAAAACAAACAGGTGACGCATGACCGTTAGAAAGACGCTGTACTCCTGGTGCCTTCGCTGGGGTTTGAGCGGCGCTGCTTGAGGCGGAATTCAAGTCAGCCACGTGCATTCACATCATCAAACCTTGCGTGAGACCCTTTTCATGAGTGGACCCAATTCCTCTTCAGGCGAGCTGAAACGCGGCCTGAAAAATCGGCACATCCAGTTGATCGCCCTCGGTGGCGCCATCGGCACCGGCTTGTTCCTCGGCTCGGCCGGGGTGCTCAAGTCCGCCGGCCCGTCGATGATCCTGGGCTATGCCATCTGCGGCTTCATCGCCTTCATGATCATGCGCCAACTCGGCGAAATGATCGTCGAAGAACCGGTCGCCGGTTCCTTCAGCCACTTTGCCCACAAGTACTGGGGCGGTTTCGCCGGCTTTCTGTCGGGTTGGAACTGCTGGATTTTGTACATCCTGGTGGGCATGTCCGAGCTGACCGCCGTCGGAAAATACGTGCACTACTGGTGGCCGGAGATCCCGACGTGGGTCTCGGCAGCGGCGTTCTTCGTGTTGATCAACCTGATCAACCTGGCCAACGTCAAAGTCTTCGGTGAAGCCGAGTTCTGGTTCGCCATCATCAAGGTAGTGGCGATCGTCGGCATGATCGCCTTGGGCAGCTATCTGCTGGTCAGCGGCAGCGGCGGCCCGCAAGCCTCGGTGAGCAACCTGTGGGAACACGGCGGGTTCTTCCCCCATGGCGTGGGTGGCTTGGTGATGGCCATGGCGATCATCATGTTCTCCTTTGGCGGCCTGGAAATGCTCGGCTTCACCGCCGCCGAAGCCGATCAGCCACGCACTGTGATCCCCAAGGCGATCAATCAGGTGATCTACCGCATCCTGATTTTCTACATCGGCGCCTTGGTAGTGCTGTTGTCGCTGACGCCATGGGACAGCCTGCTGGCGACCCTTAATGCGTCCGGCGATGCCTACAGCGGCAGCCCGTTCGTGCAGGTGTTCTCGATGTTGGGCAGCAACACCGCCGCGCACATCCTCAACTTCGTGGTCTTGACCGCAGCGTTGTCGGTGTACAACAGCGGCACCTACTGCAACAGCCGCATGCTACTGGGCATGGCCGAGCAGGGCGATGCGCCCAAGGCCCTGGCCAAGATCGACAAACGCGGTGTACCGGTGCGATCCATCCTCGCCTCGGCGGCCGTGACCCTGGTGGCCGTGCTGATGAATTACTTCATCCCGCAACATGCCCTGGAACTGCTGATGTCCCTGGTTGTGGCCACGCTGGTAATCAACTGGGCGATGATCAGCTTCTCCCACTTCAAGTTCCGCCAGCACATGAACCGCACCGGCCAAGTGCCGCTGTTCAAGGCGCTGTGGTACCCGTATGGCAACTATGTGTGTCTGGCGTTCGTGGTGTTTATCCTGGTCATCATGCTGATGATTCCGGGGATCCAGGTGTCTGTGTATGCGATCCCGGTGTGGGTGGCGTTTATGGCAGTGTGTTACTGGATCAAGAACAAGCGCAGTGCCGAAGCGGCGCTGACTGCGGCAAGTGCGCTGAAGTAAGCCCGCTCGCGTAAACAGGAAACCCGGCGCTTTGCCGGGTTTTTTGTTGGCGGGGCGGTGATTTGAGCGGATTTCGTCTCAATGATGCCAAACTGTTCAAAGGCGCCGTGATTTCCAAAGCCCAGGCGTCGATGTTGTTGTCCGAGTAGGGCTTGTCCGTTTCGTAAGGTTTTTGATTGATGCTGGTTATTTCCAACAACGTGCACCTGCCCGACGCCGAGATCGAGCTGACCGCCATCCGTGCCCAGGGCGCGGGTGGGCAGAACGTCAACAAGGTGTCGAGCGCGGTGCACCTGCGTTTTGACATTCCGGGGTCGTCGTTGCCGGAGTTCTACAAGGAGCGGTTGCTGGCGCTGCGCGACAGCCGGATCACCAGCGAAGGGGTGCTGATACTCAAGGCCCAGCAATATCGCACGCAGGAACAGAACCGTGCCGATGCGTTGGAACGTCTGGTGGAGTTGATCCTCAGCGCCACCAAGGTGGAAAAAAAGCGCCGGCCGACCAAGCCTACCCTGGGTTCGAAGAAGCGGCGCCTGGAATCCAAGACCAAGCGCGGCAGCATCAAGGCGGGGCGTGGCAAGGTCGACTTTTAGTCGCCGCGTGCCTCGCGGGCCAGGGGTGCTTGCCGGTAGAGGTACACGCTCAGCAGCAAGCCACCGAGGGCGGCGAGGGCGGCGAACAGGAAGATCGACGCAAAACCGAAGCCTGCCGCCACGGCCCCGGCCAACGGACCGGTGATGCCTAGGGACAGGTCGATAAACAGCGAGTAGGCGCCCACCGCCGAACCGCGGCTGGACGCGGGCACTAGGTTGACCGCTTCCACCCCCAGTGCCGGAAACACCAGGGAAAACCCGAACCCGCTCAATGCCGCGCCGGCCAAGGCCAGGTTGGCGTCAGGCGCCAGCCACAGCAACAGCAGGCCGAGGATCTCTACAGACAGGCACGCAATCGCCACGCGAAAGCCGCCGATGCGGTTGATCAAATTCCCGAACAGTAGCCGTGCGCCGATAAAACTGGCGCCAAACAGGCTCAGGGCCCACACCGCGTTATCCCAGTGCTGAGTGGTGTAATACAAGGTGATGAAGGTGGCGATGGTGCCAAAGCCGATGGACCCCAAAGCCAGCGCGCAGCCGTGGGGCAATACGCGGCCCAGCACGTTCATGAACGGTAAGCGCACACCGGCCACGATCGGCGCGGCAACCTTGTTCCAGGCCAGCAACAGGCCGACTACGGCCAGCAGGATAATGCTGACGCCCATGCTCCATAGCCCGAAATTCTTCACCAGCACTACGCCCAACGGCGCGCCGACGGCCAGCGCGCCATAGCTGGCAATGCCGTTCCAGGAGATGACCTTGGCCGTATTCGCCGCGCCAACTCGGCCGATGCCCCAGCCGATGGCGCCAGACCCCACCAGGCTTTCTGCGCTGCCCAGTACCAATCGACCGACGAGCAGGCTGCCCAGGCTGACAGCCGGCAGGTTTGAAAACCACGCAGCGAGCAACATGAACACGCCACTCAGGCCGCAGCCCGCCAGGCCGATCAGCACCGCGCGCTTGCTACCCAGGTTATCGATGATTTTGCCCGCGTAAGGACGGCTCAGCAGGGTGGCCAGGTATTGCACGCTGATCACCAGCCCTGCGATCACCGCGCCATAGCCCAACTCACTGTGGACATAGCCCGGCAACACTGCCAGGGGGATACCGATATTCAGGTAGCCGATAAAGGTGAACAACACGATGGAAACAACTTGCAGCGTGACCGCCATGGGGCGCTGGGTATCTGGCATGGGGAGAGGTCCACTGTCGCAGCAGGTAAAGATAGGCTGCTAATGATACCGGTGCTTTGACGTGTGCAGGGCGGTAAAACGCAAAAACGTCAGATCAAAAAGACGTCAGGTTTTGGTCGGGGCCAGTAATTGGGTGGTGACCAGAGCAGCCAAGGCGTTTTCCTGGGTACCGAAGCGCTTGAGCAGTACGGCTTGCTTGTCCGCGCTGAGGCGGTTCCACACCTCGACCATCTGCAAGGCGGCGTCGAGTACGGCGGTGTCCGGGGTATTGGGGAGGGTATCGGTCATGGCGGGGATCTCGGAGGATTCAGGCAGTGTGGAAAGCGCTCAAAGCTGCGCTTTCCACACGGTCTGGTACGGCGTCAGTCCTGGCTTTTGCTGTCGACTGGTTTTGCTTCTTTGGCCTCAGGCTGCTTCGCGCTGGCCTGCTGCGGTGTTGGCTGCTCAGTTTCGTGCAGGCTTGGGAAGGGGAGATTAGGTATCTCGTGCATCGTCGTCGCTCCTCGCAAGGTCTGTTTTTTCAATCGCAGGTGATTCCGCGCTCTCAAAAAGCTTTGGCAGGATACAGCACTGTAAATGACAAAAAGACTTTTATATCGGCGGATGCACGAACCTTTATGGCTTCACGCAAGTGACAAGAGGTCACACCGTTCAGAACGGCACCTTGCCCAGGATCATGTCGCGGTACATCACAAAATCTCCCAGCAGGCTGTAGAACGGGTGCTGAAAGGTTGCCGGGCGGTTCTTTTCGAAGAAGAAGTGTCCGATCCAGGCAAAGCTGTAGCCGGCAATCGGCACGGCCAGCAATAGGCCTAACGACCCCCTGCCAATGGCATAGGCCAAAATACCGATCACGAGGGTGGTGCCGATAAAGTGCAGGCGACGGCAGGTGCTGTTGGCATGTTCGGCCAAATAGTAAGGGTAAAACTCGGCGAAGCTATTGAATCGCTTGACGTTTTCCACGGTGACCGGCCCTTTTGATTGTTGTGCCGCCCAACAGATGTTCGGCGGGGAGCTTATTTGAGTCTAGAGTGATCAGTGGTAACAGCCAGTGACATTAGATGCCACTTTAGTATCCTTGGATTCCTGGCTGCCGTTATGAGCCTGCTTTATTAAGAAGACGCCATGAGCGAACGAACAACTTCTGCAAGCTGGGCGATGGGGATAGTCAAGGCACTGGAAATGGATGGTCTGGATTGCCGCGCCCTGTTCAAGCAACTGGGCCTTGACTACGCCGCCCTCAGTGACCCCGATGCTCGGTTCCCGCAAGACTCCATGACGCGCCTGTGGCAACGGGCAGTCGAGCTGTCGGGCAACCCCGCGATTGGCCTGAACATGGGCAAGGTAGTGCGCCCGGCGTCGTTTCATGTGGCGGGTTATGCGTTGATGTCCAGTAACACCCTGGCCGAGGGCTTCATGCGGCTGGTGCGTTACCAGCGGATCATTGCCGAAAGCGCCGACTTGAGTTTCCGACTGCTACCCGAAGGCTATGCGCTGATTCTGACGGTGCATGGCGATCATCTGCCGCCCACAAGGCAAAGTGCCGAAGCCTCTCTGGCCTGTGCATTGGCACTATGCGGCTGGCTGACCGGCCGTACCTTGCAGCCGCGTAAAGTCATGTTGCAAGGTGAACAACCGGCGGATCTGGAGCCTTATAAGCAAGCTTTCCATGCACCATTGGAGTTCAACGCGCCCTATGACGCGTTGATTTTCGAACGAGCCGACATGGACGCACCGCTGCCGACGGCCAACGAGGCGATGGCGTTGTTGCACGACCGTTTTGCCGGTGAATACCTGGCGCGCTTTTCCGAGAGCCGCGTGACCCACAAGGCGAGGCAAGTGCTGTGTCGTCTGTTGCCCCAAGGCGAACCCAAGCGTGAAGTGGTGGCCCAGACGTTGCACCTGTCCCAGCGCACCTTGCAGCGGCGTCTGCAGGAGGAGGGCACGAGTTTTCAGACCTTGCTCGACGACACCCGCCGCGAACTCGCCGAGCAATACCTGGCACAGCCGAGCATGACGCTGCTGGAGATTGCCTACCTGCTGGGCTTTGCCGATCCGAGCAACTTCTTTCGCGCGTTTCGCCGCTGGTTCGATACCACGCCCGGCGAATACCGTGCGCGGTTGCAAGACACGTCGACCGTCAGTGACGCCAGAACGCCGGGATGCACAGAACAAAGACTGTGATGATCTCCAGCCGGCCCAGCAGCATGCCCAGGGACAGGATCCACTTGGCCGCATCCGGCAGGCTGGAGAAGTTGCCCGCCGGGCCGATCGTTTCCCCAAGGCCAGGGCCGACGCCGGAGACGGTACTGGCGGCGCCGGTGAGTGCGGTCATCCAGTCCAGGCCCAGGAGCGAAAGGGCTAACGCGATAGCGCAGATGGTGATGGCAAAGAAAAACGAGAACGTCAGGATCGAGCGCACGATCTCTTCGTCGAGACGGTGGCCGTTGTACTTCTGCTTGATCACCGCGCGCGGGTGAATCAGCTGGTTCAAGTTGGCCTTGAGCAGGATATAGGCGACCTGGAAGCGGAAGATCTTGATCCCGCCGGCGGTGGAACCTGAACAGCCACCGATAAAGCCCAGGTAGAAGAACAACATCAGTGAGAAGTTGCCCCACAGGCTGTAGTCCCCCAGCGCAAAGCCGGTGGTCGTGACGACTGAGGTGACGTTCAACGCCACGTGCCGCAGTGCATCCAGCCAGTGCAGGTTGGTGGTCCACCAGTACCAGGTGCCGAGCACCAGCCAGGTCACTACCAGCAAACCGAGCAAGCCCTGTACCTGCTGGTCCCTGAGCAGCGCCCGGCGGTTGCCGCGTAAAGTGGCGACGTACAGGGTGAATGGCAGGCTGCCGAGGATCATCACCACCACCGCGACCCAATGCACCGCCGGTTGTTTCCAGTGGGCCAGGGATTCGTCGGAGGTAGAGAACCCACCGGTGGAAATCGCCGACATCGCATGGTTGATCGCGTCAAACAGGCCCATGCCGGCCCACCAGAACGCCAGGCTGCCGAGGATGGTGATGCCTACATACGCCGCCACAATCAGCCGCGCCACCATGTGCGAGCGGGGCATAACCTTTTCCGAACGATCCGAGGACTCGGTCTGGAACAGGCGCATGCCGCCAATGCGCAGCAGCGGCAGGATCGCTACCGCCATGCCGATAAACCCGATACCGCCCAGCCAGTGCAGCAGCGAACGCCACATCAGGATGCCCGGCGACATACTGTCCAGCCCGCTGAGCACCGTAGAACCCGTGGCAGTAATGCCGGACATGCTTTCGAAAAACGAGTCGGTGTAGCTGATGTGCTGGGTCAGCAAAAACGGCAGCGCGGCGAACACACACACCACTACCCAACTGGTGACCGTGAGCAGGTACATGTCCCGCGGGCGCAGGTGCACGTGCTCGGGGCGACCGGGGATTACAAGGGCAAGGCCGGCGATAAAGGTGATGAGGCTGGCCCACAGGAACGAGGGCAGGTCGCTGGTGCGTTCGAAGATCACCAGGGTGGCCATGGGCACGACCATGGCGATCGCGAGGGTGATCAGGAAGATGCCGATGATGAAACCGATGATGCGTAGGGTCGGCAACGCCATGAAATGAGCTCGAAATAGGGCAGAGGCGTCATTCTACCTAGGGTGCAGGGCATGTAAACCGGGCCTTGAAAGCGACGCAAATCAAATGAGGAAGGGGGCTTGCCCCCGATGGCGGTGTGTCAGCGAAGGAAATATCTGCTGAACCAGCGCTATCGGGGGCAAGCCCCCTCCCGCATTGGTTCCTGAGTGTTGGTACTGCTGTGAAAGGCAGGTAAAAAAAAGGCGACCCGAAGGTCGCCTCATTCAACACGGCACGGATCAGAACTCGTGATCAGCGTTATCCGGGTTCAGGTCGCTGATGCCCAGCTTGCCCGCTGCGGCTTCGATCGAACCGGTCTGCTTGACCAGCGAAGCAATCGCGTCGCGCACGATTTGGTTGCCTGCGTCGTTGCCGGCCGCGATCAACTGGTCGTAGTGCTCACCCTTGTTGGCATGATCAACGATGACCTGCATCTTGGCTTCGGTCGCAGCCAGGTCGGCCTTCAGAGCGGTGTCGGCAGCCGGATCGGCCTTGGCTACCAGGGACGACAGGCTCGCGCCGGTCATCTTGGTGCCGTCGACGCGGGTGTATTCGCCCAAGTAGACGTTGCGGATGCCCTTGGCGTCGTAGAACTGCGAGTTGTGGGTGTTATCGCTGAAGCAATCGTGTTCGTCTTCCGGCGAGTTGGCTTCCAGGGAAACCTTCATGCGCTCACCGGCCAACTCGCCCAGGGACAGGCTGCCCATGCCGAACAGCATTTTGCGCAGGCCGTCGGTGGCAGGTTCTGCCTCCAGGGTGGCGCGGTAGTTGTCTTCGACGTTGGGTTTCCAGTTGCCGACCATTTCCTGCAGGTCGCTGACCAGCAATTGGGTCACGGCGCTGAGGTAGGCACGACGACGCTCGTTGTGGCCGCCAGTGGCGCCATCACCGGTCAGGTAGTCCGAGGCAGGACGGTTGCCGGCGCCAGGGCCGGTGCCGTTCAGGTCTTGGCCCCAGAGCAGGAATTCGATGGCGTGGTAGCCGGTGGCGACGTTGGCTTCGGAACCACCCAGCTCGTTGAGACTGGCGAGTTTTTCCGGGGTGATGTCCTTCACGTCGATCTTGTCTTCGCCGACCTGGATCTCGGTGTTGGCGATGATGTTGGCAGTGGCGCCAGGGTTACCCAAGGCGTGCTCGTAGGATTTGTCGACGTAGTCGATCAGGCCTTCGTCCAGGGGCCAGGCGTTAACCTGACCTTCCCAATCATCAATGATGGTGTTGCCGAAGCGAAACACTTCGCTCTGCAGGTACGGCACGCGCGCTGCAACCCAAGCGGCACGGGCGGCTTTCAGGGTTTCGTCGTTGGGCTTGGCGAGGAAGGCGTCGATCGCGGTTTGCAGGGTTTTTGCGGTGGATTCGGCATCGCTGTACACCGCGAAGACCATATCGGCGTAATGCGCGACAACGGCCTTGGCCGCCGCTTCGTCGACCTGACCGGCAGGAGTGGCAGCCGCTGGAGCGGTGGTGCTGGCGGCCGGGGTCGGCGCCTGGGGCGCTGCGGCCTTGTCTTTACCTTCGCCGCAACCGGCGAGAGAAATGGCAATGGCCAGCAGACTGGCGGTGGCCAGGGGCATACGAATCATGGCGAACATCCTGCTTCGGTTGTTAATAGGGCACGCGGGGGCGCGCAAAACTGCAACATAATGCGAAAGATTTGCATTTTGTGTAAAGGGTTAAACGCGGGAAATATTCAGTATCGTTTTGCCACGTCAGAGAATGGCTGCGTTATTACGCTCAGCCTGCTTCAGAAAAACTGCCAGCTCCCGGGCCTGCAAGGGTTTGCTGTAGTAGTAGCCCTGACCTTCATGACAGCCCTCAGAGATGATGTAGGCCTCTTGCTCGGCGGTTTCCACGCCTTCAGCGATGACCTGCATGCCCAGGCTTTTGCCCAGTTGGATAATCGCCCGCACGATGGTGGCATCGTCGTCGTCGTCCAGCAGGTCCTGGACGAAGCTTTTGTCGATCTTGATCTTGTCCAGCGGCAGGCTCTTGAGATAGCTGAGCGATGAATAGCCGGTGCCAAAGTCATCGATGGCGATCAACGCCCCGGAGCGGCGCAGGCTCAGCAGATGTTGGGCGGCGGTGCTGATGTCTTCCATCAGCCCGGTTTCGGTAACTTCCAACTCCAGGCTGCGCGGCGGTAAACGGTAAATCTGCATCAGGTTATTGACCACCCGCGGCAATTCGGCGTGGTGCAACTGCACGGTGGACAGGTTGACCGCCATGCGCAGGTCGATGAAGCCCTGGTCATGCCATTCGCGCAATTGCCGGCAAGCCTGGTCCAGCACCCATTCGCCGATCGCAATAATGGTGCCGTTCTGTTCGGCCAGCGGGATAAACAGGTCCGGCGGCACCAAGCCGTGTTCTGGATGTTGCCAGCGGATGAGCGCTTCCACACCGACCACATGCTGGTCGCGATAGCTGATCTGCGGTTGGTACACCAGGTGAAACTGGTCACGTCCCAGGGCGTCCCGCAGGTCTTTCTCCAACTCACGGCGACGGCGCATCTCGCTGTCGACGCTGGCGATATAAAACTGATAGCGGTTGCGCGAACGGCTCTTGGCCAGGGTCATGGTCTGTTCGGCTTTTTGCAGCAGCTTCTCGGTGCTGTCGCCGTCTTCCGGGAACAGGGTGATGCCGATCGTGGCCCGCAGACGAATCTGTTCGTGGTCGAGGGCGAATTCCCCTTCCAGATCGTCGAGGATACTTTGCGCCAGTTCGGCGGCTTCATAAGGCTGTTCGATATCGGCCTGTACCAGGGCGAACTGGTCACCCCCCAAGCGGGCGAGCGCGCCGAGGCGGCCGCTGTGGGCCCGCAGACGGTCGGCCAGGGCGAGTAGCAATTTATCGCCGGCCTGGTAGGTGAACTGCTCGTTCACGCTTTTAAAATCATCCAGCCCCACGCACAACACCGCTACGCGGCGCTGACGGCGGCCGGCGTCGATCAGGATCTTGTCCAGCTGCTCCTGCAGTTTCTGGCGATTCGGCAGGCCGGTCAGGAAATCATACTGGGCCATGCGCAGCAGGCTGCTTTCTGCTTCGTGGCGCAGATGGGTATTACGTTCGATAGATTCGAGTAACTGATTGGCGGTATTGATCCACAACCCTAATTCGTTGCGTTCATGGCCCTTGAGCTGCGGGATCTTGTGTTCGCTGGGGCGGTCCGGGTTGATCGACGTCAGGTGCCCGATAATCCGCGACAGCGGCTTGGTCAGCAGCCAGTGATACACCAAGTACAACACCAGGCCCATGGCCAATGCGCGTAATACCCCGGAAATAAAGATGATCACTGAGCTGACAATAAAGCCTTTGCCATAGGTGGCGGTGTCGAGGGTGATGCTCAGGTCGCCGTAGTACTCGCTGTAGGGGCCTTTGCCGACCAATGCGGTGGTGAACGTGCGCTCCTGTCCCAGAATCAGGTCGGTCAACCAGCGGCTGGAGGAATGCTGCAAAGCGCGGCTTTTTTCCGCGAGCATGGTTTCGTTGGGATGGCCGATGGAGGCCATGCGCACGGCATCGTCCTGAAACAGACCTTCAATCACCTGCATACCCATCTCGCGGTCCAGGCTGTAGACAGCCTGGGTCGAGGGGTCGCGGAACATGTCGAGGATGCGCTGGGCATCTTCGGCCACGGCCTGGCGCGTCTTGTAGGCATCGAAAACGATCTGCGCCACGCTCAGCGCAACGCCCACGATCAATGCCGACAGCAGCACAACCCGTAGCAACTTCACCGACAAGCTGTTTTTGAGTTCCAGCTTCAAAGGGGCATTCCTTGTCTCATGCGGGTGGCCTTCAATATGCCATGAGTATTGGCAATCTGGTGATGGCAGTCAAAGGAACATTGCAGTGAGAAGGGGATGGATGTTTTGTTCGGGCAGGGGGCAGGAAAACGGCGGATTTGATCCGCCGTTATTTGTTACGCGTGCGAGTGCGAAGGGGCGTCAGCGGGTGGCGGATTAAAACTCAATCTTTGGCGGGGCTGGTGGCTGTTGATCCGCCCCTAACTGAGGGGCCTTGGCGCCCAATATGTCCTTAACCACATCCATCCCTATTTCCGCCGCTTTACCCAGGACAGGCAAGAGCGCGGAAGCTGCGCCGCCGATCATCGACATTGGATTCATCACTGATTCTCCGACATTGAGTGAGAGGTGTATTCCTCTCACCGGTTGGGTGGCGTATTCCTCTTATTGAGTTCCACACTTCCCGGTCGGTCCAGAGTCGACGCCCACAAAAAAGCCCGGCAATCGCCGGGCTCTTTCTACTGCAAGGGTTGCTTAGGCAGTGAAGGTCTTGCCTTCGAACTGCTCAGCCACGAACTTCCAGTTGACCAGGTTCCAGAACGCTTCCACATACTTTGGACGTACGTTGCGGTAGTCGATGTAATAGGCGTGTTCCCATACGTCGCAGGTCAGCAGCGGGGTGTCGCCGCTGGTCAGCGGGTTGCCGGCGCCGATGGTGCTGGCCAGGGCCAGGGAACCGTCAGCCTTTTTCACCAGCCAGCCCCAACCGGAACCGAAGGTGCCGACGGACGTCTTGGTGAACTCTTCCTTGAACTTGTCGAACGAACCAAACGCAGTGTTGATGGCTTCAGCCAGCGCGCCGGTTGGTTGGCCGCCGGCGTTTGGCGCCAGGCAGTTCCAGTAGAAAGTGTGGTTCCAGACCTGAGCGGCGTTGTTGAAGATGCCGCCCGAAGAAGATTTGACGATCTCTTCCAGAGTCTTGCCTTCGAACTCGGTGCCAGGCACCAGGTTGTTCAGGTTCACGACGTAGGTGTTGTGGTGCTTGTCGTGGTGGAACTCCAAGGTTTCCTTGGAGATGTGCGGCTGCAGGGCATCGTGTGCGTAGGGCAGCGGCGGCAATTCGAAAGCCATGATGATTCTCCTAATCAGGTCAGTTGCGGTGAGCGCAAGGCCGATCACGGGCGGCCAAACAAGCGCCGGGGAGTTTGTACTCTTTGCGGCGCAGGGGCAGGATCATAGCACCGGGGGTGCGGCAAAACCACGCAACAACTGTGTGGGATAGAGGTTCCAGAGCCTTTTGGAATAAGTTCATGGCGCGCTTATTAATTGGTAAGCCACGCTGAACATCATCACTGCCACCACCAAGTCCAGCAGCCGCCATGTGGCCGGGCGTGCGAGCCAGGGGGCCAGCCACGCGGCGCCGAGTGCCAGGGTGGCAAACCACAGGAATGATGCACTTGCGGCCCCTGCTACGTAGGCGCCAGGTTCGGTCTGTTGCGCGCCGAGTGAGCCGATCAGCAGCACCGTGTCCAGGTAAACGTGGGGGTTGAGCAGTGTCACCGCCAAGGCACTGAGCATCACCGCGCGCAACGAGCGCACTTTGAGGTTGCCGCCTTGTTCCAGGCTCTGTGTCGAGAACGCCCGACGCAGTGCCAAGGTGCCGTACCACAACAGGAAGGCCGCGCCGCCCCAGCGGGCAACTGCCAACAGCAGCGGGTTCTGCGCAAGGACCGTGGCCAGGCCGAACACCCCGGCCGCCACCAGTAGGGCATCACACACCACGCACAACGCCGCCACCGGCAGGTGATGTTCACGGCGCAGGCTTTGCGCCAATACAAAAGCGTTCTGCGTACCGATGGCCATGATCAGGCCCAGCGCCACCAACAGCCCATTCAGATAGCTTTGCCACATAGGGTTTACTCCGAGTCCGTAGCCAGTTGCCGCAACACATGCATCGCGCGTTCTGCATCGGCCCGGCCGACAAACAGATGGTCGTGGTAGTAGCCGGCAATCACGTTACAACTGATCCCAGCCTTGCCCAGCGCACTGGCGAAGGCGGCCGTCAGGCCAACGGCTTCCAGGGCTGAATGCACATTCAGGGTGATCCAGGCGGCTACGTAATCGAAGGCCAACCCAGCGTGTTCGGCTTGCTGGCGTTCCAGGATCAGCGTCAGGCCTTCCTGTTCACGGAAGCTGCCGATCACTTCGCATCCTGCCGGGATGTTGTGATCGGGCAGGGTGCAGAACACGTAATCACCGTCATTGAGGTGAGGGCTCATACTGCGCAACAGGGTTGCCAGGGCGGTTTCGCCAGCCATGTGAGATTCCTTAATAGAGGTAAGCAATGCTGGTCATTCTCACGGGCTTACCTGTATAAGAAAAACCAATACTGCTGATCGCTCATTAGAGAAACTGATGTTCGACTATAAATTGCTTTCCGCCCTGGCGGCGGTGGTGGAACAGGCTGGCTTTGAACGAGGCGCCCAAGTGCTGGGGCTGTCGCAATCGGCGATTTCTCAGCGCATCAAATTATTGGAAGCGCGCATCGGCCAGCCGGTGCTGGTACGCGCCTCACCGCCGACGCCGACCGATATTGGCCGACGTCTGCTTAACCATGTGCAGCAGGTGCGCTTGCTGGAGCGCGATCTGCAAAGCCAGGTGCCCGCGCTGGACGAAGAGGGCATGCCCGAACGCCTGCGTATCGCCCTCAATGCCGACAGCCTTGCCACGTGGTGGGCTGAGGCCGTCAGTGACTTCTGCGCCGAACAGCATTTGCTGCTGGATCTGATTGTGGAAGACCAGACCGTTGGTCTCAAACGCATGCGCGCCGGTGAAGTGGCTGCGTGTATCTGCGCCAGCGAACGTCCGGTGGCCGGCGCCCGCAGTCTGTTGTTGGGCGCCATGCGCTATCGGGCCCTCGCCAGCCCGGCCTTTATTGCCCGTCACTTTCCACAGGGAGTGCGCGCCGATCAACTGGCCCGCACACCAGCGCTGGTGTTTGGTCCGGATGACTTCCTACAGCACCGCTACCTGGCATCCCTCGGCGTGGACGGTGGTTTCGAACACCATTTATGCCCATCGTCCGAAGGCTTTATCCGCCTGGCGGAATCCGGGCTTGGCTGGGGGTTGGTGCCTGAACTGCAGGTGCGCGACCAGCTGGAAAAGGGTGTGCTGGTGGAGTTATTGCCAGATAAGCCCATCGATGTGCCGTTGTACTGGCATCATTGGCGCAGTGGCGGGCAGTTGTTGGGCCTGCTGACCGACCACCTGGCCCACGCATGTGGCCAATGGTTGGTGCCGTTGGACTGAGAGCGGTCGTCAAGGCAACAGCGATGAAAAACGAAAGAACACGGGGTAATACATGAAGATTCTGGTCACCGGCGCAAGCGGCTTCATCGGCGGGCGCTTTGCGCGTTTCGCCCTGGAGCAGGGCCTGGACGTGCGGGTCAACGGGCGGCGCGCCGAGGGTGTGGAACACCTGGTACGGCGCGGCGCCGAGTTTATCCAAGGTGATCTGAACGACGCCGACCTGGTGCGCGACCTGTGCCGCGATGTCGAAGCCGTGGTGCACTGCGCGGGTGCGGTGGGACTGTGGGGGCGTTACCAGGACTTTCACCAGGGCAACGTGCTGGTCACCGAAAACGTCGTTGAAGCCTGCCTTAAACAGCGGGTTGGGCGCCTGGTGCACCTGTCGTCGCCTTCGATTTATTTTGATGGCCGCGATCATCTGGGCCTGACTGAAGAACAAGTGCCAAAACGCTTCAAACATCCCTACGCTGCGACTAAATACCTGGCGGAACAAAAGGTTTTCGGTGCCCAGGAGTTCGGCCTTGAAGTGCTCGCCCTGCGCCCGCGTTTCGTTACTGGTGCCGGGGACATGAGCATTTTCCCGCGCTTGCTGAAAATGCAGCGCAAGAAGCGCCTGGCGATCGTCGGCGACGGCCTGAACAAGGTCGACTTCACAAGTATCCATAACCTCAACGAAGCCCTGCTCAGCAGTTTGCTGGCCCCCGGTTCGGCGTTGGGGCGGGCCTACAACATCAGCAACGGCGCACCAGTGCCGGTGTGGGATGTGGTGAACTACGTGATGCGCCAAATGGAACTGCCCCAGGTAACCCGGTATCGGTCCTACGGCTTGTCCTACAGCGTGGCGGCGTTGAACGAGGCAGTCTGCGCACTGTGGCCCGGGCGCCCCGAGCCGGCGTTGACGCGTCTGGGCATGCAGGTGATGAACAAAGATTTCACCCTCGACATCAGCCGCGCCAGGCATTATTTGGATTACGAGCCGAAGGTCAGCCTGTGGACCGCCCTAGACGAGTTCTGCAGTTGGTGGAAGGCGCAGGATCCGGGGCTCAAATAAGGTCACACCAGGCAACACATCGGGAACCGAATTCAGGGTTCCGGGTCGATCAGTGCGACGGGGCTGGGGTTTATACTCCCGTCGCTCGGCCACCAGCCAGCTAACTCACCGATTCAGGGTTGATTCATGCGTAACGATGCTAAAGACGATTTCGACAACGTTCCCAGCCTGCGGGCCGATCATGGGGATGACGATGATTTCGAACCTTCCCCGGCCACCTCGGTGCGTTCGCGCAACGTCCCGGTCGTCAAGGTCAAGGGCGCCAGCACCGGCCCGCTGTGGGCATTGATCGGCGCTCTGCTGATCGCCTTTGCCGGCCTGGCCTGGTGGAGCTTCCAGCAGATATCCCTGATGGGCCAGCAGTTGGTTGCCACCCAGGAAAGTTTTGCGCGGATCAGCGAAGAAGCGGCGGGGCGCCTGCAGGATATCTCCGGCAAAGTGGTAGCCAGCGAAGCCAGCGTGAACAACGGCAGCGAAGCATTGAAACTGCAGATCAAGCAGTTGGAAAGCCAACTGCTGGAGCAGGGCAAGCAGCAACTCGGCGTAGCCGGCCAGGCCACCGAACTGGACAAGCGTCTCGCACAAATGACGTCCAGCACCAACGAGCTGTCGAGCGCCAATGCCAAGCTGCAAGGTCAGGTGCAGGCCCTGACCGACGCCGTAGCCAGCCTCAAGGCTGCGCAAGGTGATGCAGGCAAGCGCGACGGTGAGATAAAAGAGTTGGTCGCCGACGTTGCCGCGCTGAAAAAACAAGGCAACCCAAGCGCCGCCATCGCCCGTCTTGAGCAGGATTTGGTTGTGCTCAAAAGCGCGCAGGACAACCAGCCGGCCAATAACGATGCGCCGACCAATAAAGAGTTCGATGTGTTCCGCATCCAGACCACCCGCAATATCACTACCCTGCAAAGCCAGGTGCAGAACCTGCAACAACAGCTCAACGCACCGGCGAAGATCACCCCTCTGGGTCAATGACCAAAACCAGCCTTAATGTGGGAGGGGGTTTGGTCCCGATGGCGGTGGATCAGTCAATAGATGTAACGACTGACACTCTGCTATCGGGAGCAAGCCCCCTCTTACATTTGGATTGGATGCTTAGGGTGGAATAATGCTCACCTTTAACATTGTCACTGCTTGGTGACATTTACCTTCCCCTTCGTTACTTGCCCTCATCTCGCCCTTGTTTAGACTCCGGTCACCCCACAAAAAATAATAAGGGCCACCCATGACTACGCAACGACTGCCTGCCAGCAGTTGGCTGAATGCACCTGCCCATCACGCTTGGCTCGCCGCCGAAGGGCAGCGCTTGCTGGCATTCGCCAAGGCCTCGCGTCTGCCTGAAGGTTTTGGCAACCTCGACGAAAAAGGCCAACTGCCAGCCAATGCCCACGCCGAAACCATGAATACCGCACGCATGACCCACAGCTTCGCCATGGCCCATGCCATGGGCTTGCCGGGCTATGCCGAATTGGTTGAGCACGGTGTTGCGGCCCTCAGTGGCCCTTTGCGTGATAGCAAACACGGCGGTTGGTTCGCCACGCCTCAGGCCTTCGATGGCAATACCGGCAAGGCCGCCTACCTGCATGCTTTCGTCGCCCTGGCAGCCAGTTCTGCCGTGGTGGCGGGCGCGCCTGGTGCGCAAAACCTGCTCAATGATGCGACCCACATCATCGACCAGTTTTTCTGGAGCGAAGAGGAGGGCGTTATGCTCGAATCCTTTGCTCAGGATTGGAGTGGCGTCGAAGCCTATCGCGGCGCCAACAGCAATATGCACGCGACCGAAGCCTTCCTTGCCTTGGCCGATGTGACGGGCGATACCCGCTGGCTGGACCGTGCACTGCGTATAGTCGAGCGCGTGATCCACACCCACGCCGCCGGTAACCAGTTTATGGTCATCGAGCATTTCGACCCGCACTGGCGCCCGTTGCTGAACTACAACGAAGACAACCGCGCCGACGGCTTCCGCCCCTACGGCATCACTCCAGGCCACGGTTTTGAATGGGCGCGGCTGGTGCTGCACCTGGAGGCCGCCCGCCTGCAAGCCGGGCTGGCTACGCCAGATTGGTTGGTGAGCGACGCCAAAGGCTTGTTCGCCAGCGCCTGCGAATACGCCTGGGCCGTGGATGGCGCCCCCGGCATCGTTTACACCCTGGACTGGAATCACCAGCCGGTGGTGCGCGAACGCTTGCATTGGACCCACGCCGAAGCCTGCGCCGCAGCCCAAGCCTTGCTTAAACGCACTGGCGAACTGCATTACGAAACCTGGTATCGGCGCTTCTGGGAGTTCTGCGAAACCCACTTTATCGACCGCATCCACGGCAGTTGGCACCACGAACTCAACCCGCATAACCAGCCCAGCAGCACTATCTGGGGTGGCAAGCCGGACCTGTACCATGCCTGGCAAGCGGTGGTGCTGCCTGCACTGCCCTTGGCACCGAGCATGACCAGCGCATTAAGCGCTGGGCGCTATGTCACCAACTGGTGACATTTGTGCGTCCCTTTGTTACCCGCGCTCGAAAAAACCATGTTTAAACTCCGTGCAGCGCAAGCTCTAGACTTGCATGCATAACAACAAGAAAAGGTATTCAGATGAACGCGATTAATCGCCTCGCCGTAGCTATTTCCGTTGCCTCGTTGTTTCCCCTCAGTGCATTTGCCGCCGACTCCAAAGGTACGGTTGAAGTTGTGCATTGGTGGACCTCGGGTGGCGAAAAAGCGGCTGTAGATGTCCTGAAGGCCCAAGTCGAGAAAGACGGCTTCACCTGGAAAGACGGTGCCGTTGCAGGCGGCGGTGGCGCCACTGCCATGACCGTGCTCAAAAGCCGCGCGGTCGCCGGTAACCCTCCCGGCGTTGCCCAGATCAAAGGCCCCGATATCCAGGAATGGGCGTCCACTGGCCTGCTCGACACTGACGTGCTCAAAGACGTCGCCAAAGAAGAAAAATGGGACTCCCTGCTCGACAAGAAAGTCTCCGACACTGTGAAGTACGACGGTGACTACGTCGCCGTGCCGGTCAACATTCACCGTGTGAACTGGCTGTGGATCAACCCGGAAGTCTTCAAGAAAGCCGGTATCACCAAGAACCCAACCACCCTCGAAGAATTCTACGCAGCCGGCGACAAGCTCAAGGCTGCGGGCTTTATTCCGCTCGCCCACGGTGGCCAGCCTTGGCAGGACAGCACCGTGTTCGAAGCGGTCGTGCTCTCGGTGATGGGTGCCGATGGCTACAAGAAAGCCCTGGTTGACCTGGATAACGCCGCGCTGACCGGCCCGGAAATGGTCAAGTCCCTCACCGAGCTTAAGAAAGTCGCGACCTACATGGACGTCGATGGCAAAGGCCAGGACTGGAACCTCGAAGCCGGCAAAGTCATCAACGGCAAGGCCGGTATGCAGATCATGGGTGACTGGGCCAAGTCCGAATGGACTGCCGCCAAGAAAGTCGCCGGTAAAGACTACGAGTGCGTAGCCTTCCCGGGCACCGACAAAGCCTTCACCTACAACATCGACTCCCTGGCGGTGTTCAAGCAGCAAGACAAAGGCACCGCTGCCGGTCAGCAGGACATCGCCAAAGTCGTGCTGGGTGAAAACTTCCAGAAAGTGTTCAGCATCAACAAGGGTTCGATCCCTGTTCGTACTGACATGCTCAATGAAATGGACAAACTCGGCTTCGACTCCTGCGCCCAGACCGCTGCCAAAGACTTCCTGGCAGACGCCAAGTCTGGCGGCCTGCAGCCAAGCATGGCGCACAACATGGCCACCACACTGGCCGTGCAAGGCGCGTTCTTTGATGTCGTGACCAACTTCATCAACGACCCGAAAGCAGACCCGGCCGACACCGCCAAGAAACTCGGCGCTGCGATCAAGTCAGCCAAGTAAAAGCTGACCTTGTGAGGGGGACCCCTAACCCCTCACAAGGCCTGTTCCTGTAGTCCTTTTTCCCCGTATTGGATTTCCCCATGAGTTCTGTTGCTGTGTTCAGCAAAGCCTCGCCGTTCGATGCACTGCAGCGCTGGCTACCCAAACTGGTGCTGGCGCCCAGCATGTTCATCGTCTTGGTGGGCTTCTACGGCTACATCCTGTGGACGTTTGTGCTGTCGTTCACCACATCCACGTTCCTGCCAAGCTACAAATGGGCGGGTCTGGCGCAGTACGAGCGTTTATTCGACAACGATCGCTGGTGGGTGGCGAGCAAGAACCTGGCGCTGTTTGGCGGCATGTTTATCGGCATCACCTTGGTGATCGGCGTGACGCTGGCGATTTTCCTCGACCAGAAAATCCGCCGCGAAGGCTTCATCCGCACCATTTACCTGTACCCGATGGCGCTCTCGATGATCGTCACCGGTACCGCCTGGAAATGGCTGCTCAACCCGGGCATGGGCCTGGACAAACTCCTGCGTGACTGGGGCTGGGAAGGCTTCCGTCTCGATTGGCTGATCGACCCGGATCGTGTGGTCTATTGCCTGGTAATCGCCGCTGTGTGGCAAGCCTCCGGATTCATCATGGCGATGTTCCTCGCCGGTTTGCGTGGCGTTGATCAATCGATCATCCGCGCCGCGCAGATCGACGGCGCGAGCCTGCCGCGCATCTACTGGAGCGTGGTGCTGCCGAGCCTGCGTCCAGTGTTCTTCAGTGCAGTGATGATCCTGGCGCACATTGCCATCAAGAGCTTCGACCTGGTGGCGGCGATGACCGCGGGAGGTCCGGGCTACTCGTCCGACCTGCCGGCGATGTTCATGTATTCGTTCACCTTCAGCCGTGGCCAGATGGGCATGGGGTCGGCGAGTGCAATCCTGATGCTCGGTGCGATCCTCGCGATCATCGTGCCTTACCTCTACTCCGAGCTGAGGACCAAACGTAATGACTAGTCTCGCCTCTAAACCGCCCATCAGCCTGAGCCGCATCGCGATTTACGCAGTGCTGATCCTCGCCGTGCTGCTGTACTTGGTGCCGCTGGTGGTGATGCTGCTCACCAGCTTCAAGACCCCGGAAGACATCACCAACGGCAACCTGCTGAGCTGGCCCACCGTGGTCACCGGCATCGGCTGGGTCAAGGCCTGGGACACCGTCGATGGTTACTTCTGGAACTCGATCAAGATCACCGTTCCGGCTGTACTCATTTCCACCGCCATCGGCGCATTGAACGGTTATGTGCTGTCGTTCTGGCGCTTCCGTGGCTCGCAGCTGTTCTTCGGTCTGCTGTTGTTCGGCTGCTTCCTGCCGTTCCAGACCGTGCTGCTGCCCGCGTCGTTCACCCTCGGCAAGATGGGCCTGGCCAGCACCACCACAGGCTTGGTGTTCATCCATGTGGTCTACGGCCTGGCGTTCACCACGCTGTTCTTCCGTAACTACTACGTGAGCATTCCGGATGCGCTGATCAAGGCTGCGCGCCTGGACGGTGCAGGATTCTTCACCATCTTCCGTCAGATCATTCTGCCGATGTCGACGCCGATCATCATGGTCTGCCTGATCTGGCAGTTCACTCAGATCTGGAACGACTTCCTGTTCGGCGTGGTGTTCTCCAGTGGCGACTCCCAGCCCATCACGGTGGCGCTGAACAACCTGGTCAACACGAGCACCGGGGCCAAGGAATATAACGTGGATATGGCGGCGGCGATGATCGCCGGGCTGCCGACCCTGCTGGTCTATGTGATCGCAGGCAAGTATTTCGTGCGCGGCCTGACGGCCGGCGCGGTCAAGGGGTAATCATGGCTACGCTTGAACTTCGCAATGTAAACAAGACCTATGGCGCCGGCCTGCCCGACACCTTGAAGAACATCGAACTGTCGATCAAGGAAGGTGAATTCCTGATCCTGGTCGGCCCTTCGGGTTGCGGTAAATCCACGCTGATGAACTGCATCGCCGGCCTTGAGACCATCACCGGCGGTGCGATCATGATCGGTGATCAGGATGTGAGCGGCATGAGCCCCAAGGATCGCGACATCGCCATGGTGTTCCAGTCCTACGCGCTGTACCCGACCATGAGCGTGCGCGAGAACATCGAGTTTGGCCTGAAGATCCGCAAGATGCCGCAAGCCGACATCGACGCCGAAGTGGCGCGCGTGGCCAAGCTGCTGCAAATCGAACACCTGCTTAACCGTAAGCCGGGCCAACTCTCCGGCGGCCAGCAACAGCGCGTGGCCATGGGCCGTGCCCTGGCGCGTCGGCCGAAGATCTACCTGTTCGACGAACCGCTGTCCAACCTCGACGCCAAGCTGCGCGTCGAGATGCGCACCGAAATGAAACTGATGCACCAGCGTCTGAAAACCACCACCGTTTACGTGACCCACGACCAGATCGAAGCCATGACCCTGGGCGACAAAGTGGCGGTGATGAAGGACGGCATCATCCAGCAGTTCGGCACGCCGAAAGAGATCTACAACAACCCGGCCAACCAGTTCGTGGCGAGCTTCATTGGTTCGCCACCGATGAACTTCGTACCTCTGCGCCTGCAACGCAAGGACGGTCGCCTGGTGGCACTGCTCGACAGTGGCCAGGCCCGTTGTGAGCTGGCGCTGAACGTGACGGATGCGGGGCTTGAAGACCGCGACGTGATCCTGGGCCTGCGCCCGGAGCAGATCATGTTGGCGACGGGCGAGGGCGACAGCGCATCGAGCATTCGTGCCGAAGTTCAGGTCACCGAGCCAACCGGACCGGACACCCTGGTGTTCGTGCAACTCAATGACACCAAGGTCTGCTGCCGCCTGGCGCCCGACGTGGCACCCCAGGTGGGCGAGACCCTGACCCTGCAATTCGATCCGGCCAAGGTGTTGCTGTTCGACGCCAAGACGGGGGAGCGTCTGGGCACTGCTGCCTCAGTGCCGACGCAGGGACATGCCGATAACGTGGCTCAGTTCAAGGGTCGATGAACGATATAAGTCGTTGTTTTAGTTAAAAAATGTAACCCGCGTTAGATAAAAACAGTTTAATAACAATAAAGACGAGGATGTAGGGATGAAAAAGCAACACAACAACACTCGGCTGATCTGCCAACTGTCAGCAGCAGCAGCCCTGGTATTGTCCGCCAATGCGATGGCGGCCGATGCATTCAGCGCCGATTCCAAGTGGATGACCGGCGATTGGGGCGGCGAGCGTACCAAGCTGATCGAGCAAGGTATCGATATCAAGGCCGACTACGTTGGGGAGATGGGCGCCAACCTGCATGGTGGCTACAACGACGACAAGACTGGTCGTTACTCCGACCAGTTTGGTTTGGGCGTAGCACTGGATCTGCAAAAGCTGTGGGGCTGGGATAACACTCAGGCCAAGATCCAGTTGACCAACCGTAATGGCCAGAACATCTCCAACGACCGCATTGGCGATCCGCGTGCCGGCACGCTGAGCTCGTCGATGGAAGTCTACGGTCGTGGCCACATGGTGCGTCTGACCCAGTTCTGGATTCAACACCAGATGTTCGACAACAAGCTGGATGTGAAGCTCGGCTACTTCGGTGAAGGCGAAGACTTCAACACCTTCCCATGCGACTTCCAGAACCTGTCGTTCTGCGGCTCGCAAGTCGGTAACTACGTGAACACTTGGTACAACTGGCCTGTCAGCCAGGCGGCCATTCGCGTGAAGTACAACATCACGCCTGAGTTGTACGCGCAGATCGGTGCCTACAACCAGAACCCATCGCAGCTTGAGCACGGCAATGGCTTCAAGCTCAGCGGCAGTGGCACCAAGGGCACCGTGATTCCGGTGGAATTGGTCTGGTCGCCGAAAGTTAACAACCTGCCGGGCGAATACCGTGTGGGTTACTACAAGAGTGCGGCTGATGCACCGGACGTGCGTGAAGACGTCAACGGCGGCAATGCGGTCCTCACTGGCGCAGACTTCCGTACCCGCAGCAGCAAGAAAGGCTACTGGTTCGTTGCACAACAGCAGCTCACCACGCACAACGGCGATGCTTCGCGCGGCCTGAACATCGCAGCGAACGCCACCTTCCACGACAAGGAAACCAACCTGGTCGACAACTACCAGTCCTTGATGCTGGTGTACAAAGGTCCATTCGACGCGCGTCCAAAAGATGACGTCGGCATTGGTGCTGCTCGTCTGCACGTCAACAATGATGTGAAGAAGAACGCTGAGCTGCTGAACGCCGATAATGGCGTAAGTGACTATGACAGTGCGCTGTACACGCCGATTCGCGAGACCGAGTACAACTTCGAAATCAACTACGGCTTCCACGTCACCAACTGGCTGACCGTGCGTCCCAACCTGCAATACGTTGTCCAACCGGGCGGCGTGGATAAAGTCGACAACGCGTTGGTGGCTGGCCTGAAAATTCAGTCTACGTTCTAACGTTGTTGCGATAAGCTCCTTCTCTCTGTGCGCATTTGCGGGTAGCCATGGCTATCCGCTTTTTTTTGGGTGGCACTGTGATATTTGGGACCGTGGCACATGCATGAGCATCCGCTGCAACGCTTTTTCAAATCCTTGCGCGAGCGTCCTGTGTTCGCCTGGGAGCGCTTTCAGATGCGCGATGTGTTGGTGATTGACCATCCGCTGTGTCAGGCGGTGTTCAGCCGGCAGGGCGCGCAACTGTTGCATTTCCAACCCCGTGGCCAGAAACCCTGGCTGTGGTGCGCGGCCAAGTGGCCGCAAGTCGGCGCCATCCGTGGTGGCGTGCCGGTGTGCTGGCCGTGGTACGGCCGTCACCCGAGCGAGAACGCGTGGCCATCCCATGGCTGGGCGCGATTGATCGACTGGAAACTGCTCGACAGCAGCACCGACGACGACGGTGTACGCCTGCACTGGCAATTGCAGTTGTGCGACTGGCAGGTCGACCTGCACGCGCACCTGGGTGAAACCCTGGAACTGCGCCTGAGCACCGAGCATCAAGACGAACTCCCATGCCAGTTGAGCCATGCTTTGCACGCTTACTGGCGTATTGGTCACGTCGACGAGATAGCGCTGTCTGGGCTCGACGGCGCCCAAGGTTATGACCAGCTCAATCGTCAGGCTTGTCAGCAGGAAGGCGAATTGCGGGTGGACGGTGGGTGCCAGCGGGTGTTCCAGCACGAAGGTGAACTGCAGCTCAAGGATCACGCCTGGCAGCGTGAACTGTGTATCGACACTGGCGACAGTGCGGACACCGTGGTGTGGCATCCAGGCAGCCGGCCGTTGCTGGGGGTCAGTTTTAACGAGGCGTCGGGGTTTGTGTGCGTGGAGTCGGCGATGGCTGGCGCAAGTCTGGCGCCGGGGGAGCGGGCGCATCTCAGCTTGCAGGCACGGGCTGGGGTTTAGCGGTGTGGCTGATGGCCCTATCGGGGGAAAGCCCCCTCCCACAGTTTGATTTGTGAATACATTTCAAATGTGGGAGGGGGCTTGCCCCCGATGAGGCCAGTGAAGCCAACACACAGACTGGCTTAGTTGAACTCATCCCCAACCGGATACCGGCTGTCATTCAAACTCTCTTTGATCTTGCGCAGATGCGGCTGGAAATCCACGCCGCGGCGCAACGTCATACCGGTGGCCAGCACATCCAGCACCGTCAGCTGAATGATCCGCGAGGTCATCGGCATATAGATGTCGGTGTCTTCCGGCAGCGGAATGTTCAGGCTCACGGTACTGGCCTTTGCCAGCGGTGAATTCTCGGCAGTCACGCCCAGCACCGATGCGCCGTTTTCCCGTGCGATACGCGCTACTTCCACCAACTCGCGGGTACGCCCGGTGTAGGAAATAATCACGAACAGCTCGCCGGTGTGCGCCACTGAGGCGATCATGCGTTGCATCAGCACGTCGGCGTGGGCGGTCACCGACAGGTTGAAGCGGAAAAACTTGTGCAGCGCATCCATGGCCACCGGCGCAGACGCGCCCAGGCCGAAGAAGTGGATCTGCCGCGCCTGGATCAACAAGTCCACGGCCTTGCTGATCAGGTTCGGGTCCAAGGCCTGGCAGGCGCTGTCCAGGGACGCAATGGCGCTGCCAAAGATCTTCTGGGTGTAGGCCTCGGGGTTATCATCGGCCTCCACGGCACGGCTGACATAAGCTGCGCCACTGGCCAGGCTTTGCGCCAACTGCAATTTGAGTTCAGGGTAACCGCTGACGCCGAACGAACGGCAGAAACGGTTGACCGTCGGTTCACTGACCGAAGCGGCCTGGGCAAGGGCGGCAATAGAGAAGCGGGTCGCCTGCTGCGGGTTGAGCAGGATGACCTCGGCGACTTTTTTCTCAGCCTTGTTCAATTCTTCGAGGCGGTTCCGGATCTGTTCCAGAAGATTTCGCACGCGGTCCATTCAGTCTTTCCTTCGGGCGACGATGCAAATAAAGGGCGGCAGCCAATCGACGAGTGGCTTTTCGCGGTGGCCTATCCTACTGAGGGTAGCTGAACACCACCACTCGGAATGCGTATTTCGGGAAAATGTTGTGGTTATTACTACATTTTTCCTTGAGTGATGCCTTGAAAAAAGGTATTTGTAGCTTAACTTGATAAAAGAACAAACATCATGCCTTCGATAACCGTAGAACCCTGCACCTTTGCCCTGTTTGGCGCCTTGGGTGATCTGGCGCTGCGCAAGTTATTTCCTGCCCTCTATCAACTTGATGGCGCTGGGCTGCTGCACGACGACACGCGCATCCTGGCCCTGGCCCGTGAAGCCGGTTCCGAGCAGCAGCACCTGGCTCATATCGAAAAAGAACTGCGTAAATATGTCGGCAACGAACTGGACGAAAGCATCGCCCAGCGTTTCCTGGCGCGCCTGACTTATGTCCACGTCGACTTCATGAAGGCCGACGACTACGTGGCCCTGGCTGAACTGGCGGGTACCGAGCAACGCCTGATCGCTTATTTCGCCACCCCGGCCGCGGTGTACGGCGCGATCTGCGAGAACCTATCCAAGGTCGGCCTGGCGGAAAACACCCGCGTGGTGTTGGAAAAACCCATCGGTTCGGACCTGGAGTCCTCGCGCAAGGTCAACGATGCCGTGGCGCAGTTTTTCCCGGAAAACCGCACCTACCGTATCGACCACTACCTGGGCAAAGAGACCGTCCAGAACCTGATCGCCCTGCGTTTTGCCAACAGCCTGTTCGAAACCCAGTGGAACCAGAACTACATCTCCCACGTGGAAATCACCGTGGCCGAGCAAGTCGGTATCGAAGGCCGTTGGGGCTACTTCGATAAGGCAGGCCAGTTGCGGGACATGATTCAGAACCACCTGTTGCAACTGCTTTGTCTGATCGCCATGGACCCGCCGGCCGATTTGTCGGCCGACAGCATCCGTGACGAGAAGGTCAAGGTGCTCAAGGCCCTGGCGCCGATCAGCCCGGATGGCCTGACCACTCAGGTCGTACGTGGCCAGTACATCGCCGGCTACAGCGCCGGTAAAGCGGTGCCGGGTTACCTGGAAGAAGAGAATTCCAACACCCAGAGCGACACCGAAACGTTCGTCGCACTGCGGGCCGATATTCGTAACTGGCGTTGGGCCGGGGTGCCGTTTTATCTGCGCACCGGCAAGCGCATGCCGCAGAAGCTGTCGCAGATCGTCATCCATTTCAAGGAACCGTCTCACTACATCTTCGCCCCCGAGCAGCGCTTGCAGATCAGCAACAAACTGATCATTCGCTTGCAGCCGGACGAAGGGATTTCCCTGCGTGTGATGACCAAGGAGCAGGGCCTGGACAAGGGCATGCAACTGCGTAGCGGGCCTCTGCAACTGAATTTTTCCGACACCTATCGCAGCGCGCGCATCCCCGATGCCTACGAGCGTTTGTTGTTGGAAGTGATGCGCGGCAATCAGAACCTGTTTGTCCGTAAAGATGAAATCGAAGCCGCGTGGAAGTGGTGTGACCAGTTGATCGCCGGGTGGAAAAAATCCGGTGATGCGCCCAAGCCGTATGCGGCGGGGTCCTGGGGGCCGATGAGCTCCATTGCACTGATCACGCGGGATGGGAGGTCTTGGTATGGCGATATCTGAATTGAAACTGCCTCGTGGCGTAACTGCCCATGAGTACCGCACGCCAGTGCAACTGGCGGACGGCCTGGCCAATGACGTGGCAGAGCAACTGCGCACGGCCATCAGTGCCCGTGGCGAAGCGACCCTGGTTGTGTCCGGTGGCCGCAGCCCTGTGGCGTTTTTCCAGAACTTGGCCAAGCAAGGCCTGGACTGGTCCAAGGTCACGATTACCCTGGCCGACGAGCGCTGGGTGCCGGTGGAACACGCCGACAGCAATGCTGGCTTGTTGAAACAGCATCTGTTGCAAGGCCCGGCCGCCAAGGCCAAGTTTTTGAGTCTGTACAGCGCCGCCGCCAATCTAGAAGACGCTGCCGAGCAGGCCGATCGCCTGCTGGCCGAGTTGCCAGCCATTGATGTGCTGGTACTGGGCATGGGCGATGACGGTCACACCGCATCGCTGTTTCCCAACAGTCCGAACCTCGCCGAAGCGTTGCAGACCGACGGTACCCGCCGTTGCTGGCCGATGCTGGCGCCGACCGTGCCGCACCAGCGCCTGACCATGAGTCGCGCGTTGCTGGCCACGGCCAACTACACCGTGCTGTCGATTTCCGGCAGTTCGAAATTGACCACCTTGAGCGCCGCCCTGGCCAGTGACGACGTTGCTGCCATGCCGATTCGCGCGTTTTTGCAACCTACTTTAGAGATTTACTGGTGCCCATGAGCCAAGGATCAGCCGCTATGAAAAGCCCCCAACCGACCGTGTCCATGGCGGATAAAGTTGCCTTGATCGACAGCCTCTGCGCCAAGGCGCGGATCCTGCCGGTGATCACCATCGCCCGCGAACAGGACATCCTGCCGCTGGCCGATGCCCTGGCAGCCGGTGGTTTGACCGCATTGGAAGTGACCCTGCGTTCCGAGTTCGGCCTCAAGGCCATTCAGGTACTGCGCGAGCAGCGTCCGGAACTATGCACTGGTGCCGGCACCGTGCTCGACCGTCACATGCTCGAAGCGGCCGAAGTGGCTGGCTCGCAATTTATCGTCACCCCCGGGATTACCCGCGACCTGCTGGAAGCCTCGGTGCACAGCCCGATTCCTCTGCTGCCAGGTATCAGCAACGCCTCCGGCATCATGGAAGGCTATGGCCTGGGCTACCGCCGCTTCAAGCTGTTCCCGGCCGAAGTCAGCGGCGGTGTGGCGGCGATCAAGGCTCTGGGTGGCCCGTTCGGCGAAGTGAAATTCTGCCCGACCGGCGGCGTTGGCCCGGCCAACATCAAGAGCTACATGGCGTTGAAAAACGTGATGTGCGTAGGCGGTAGCTGGATGCTTGACCCTGAGTGGATCAAGAACGGCGACTGGGCCCGTATCCAGGAAGTCACCGCCGAGGCGCTGGCGCTGCTGGATTGATCTGATTTACCGAATCGTTGTTGCTGTGCTTAACGGCATTTTTGCGGTGCACTTGGTCGGTGTACCGCTTTTTTTTGCCTGTAGAAAAGCGCTTATTCGGCGCTCAACTCGGTAATAGCGTTGATCAGCGCATGAATGTCCTGCGCGGAGGTCACCAACCCTGGCGTCACTCGAATACACGTGCCAAACGCTGCTCCGGTTCGCGTGGTGGCAAACAGGTCGTACTCTTTGAGTAGCCGATCGACCATGCCTTGCTGATCGCGGCCGACGAATTTGAACGCGGTAATCCCGCAATACAGCCGTGGATCATCCGAGGTCAGGACCTCAATGCCTTTCAGTGGTCGCACCTGACTTACCCATAAATCGCGCAGGTAATTCACCCGAGCACCTTTGGCTGCTGCGCCACCCAATGCCCGATGTTCTTCAAATACCAATGGCAGTGTCATCAGCGCCGGAAAGTTCGGCGTGCTGTAAGACGTGCGTGCGCGAACATCCGTGATGGGGTAGTGGAATTCGCCCATGTCCGGATCGATGTCTGCCAGGCGTTCCGGAGCGATATACAGAAAACCCAGGGTCAGCGGTGCACCGATCCATTTATGCAGGTTGAAGCCGGCGAACTGGATGCCCAGCTCGGCGAGGTTGAAGTCGATCTGGCCCAGGGCATGGGCGCCATCGAGGATCACGTCGACGTCATGTTCACGCGCCGCCTTGGCGATGGCTGCGACGGGCATCACCAGGCCGGTGCGGTGGGTGACGTGAGTCAGCGCCATCAGCTTTAAACGCGGGTACTCAGCGAAGGTACTGCGATAGGTCTGCAACAGACTGTCGAAACTGGCCGGGTGCGTGTGGGAAAGCTCGATCACCTCTACACCGCGAACCCCGGCCAGCCAACGCATGGCGCCCTTGACGGTGTCGTACTCCAAATCACTGATCAACACCTGGTCGCCCGGTTGCAGACGGTTGTAGTTGCGGATCAGCGACTGCAACGCTTCGGTGGCATTGCGGGTAAAGGCCACCGACTCAGGATCTACATCGATTAGTTCGGCCAATTGGCGGCGGATCTCGACGTTCTCGCCCTGTTCAAAGCGCTGGCGCACGTGCAGCGAATTGCTGCGGTTGATAAACGCCACATGGTCCAGATACTGCGCCTGTACTGCGCGGCTCATGCGCCCGAAGTAGCCGTTTTCCAGATTGATCGGACCCGGTTCCAGGTCATACCGCTGGGCGATGGCGTGCCAGTGACGTTCGTTGTTTGCATTCCCTTGCATGGCGCAGTTCCTGATTAATAGCGCGGGGCGGGCTTGCCGTGTTTAGTGCGCAAGGGTTCGAGCAGTTCCGACAAACCGTTGTGGTCGATTTCCTGCATCAAGGCCAGCAAACCGCCCAGCTCGCCGTGGGGAAAGCCTTCGCGGGCAAACCAGTTCAGGTAAGGACCCGGCAGGTCGGCGATGATCCGGCCCTTGTATTTGCCGAAGGGCATTTCGCGGGTGATCAGCAGTTCGAGTTTTTCGGGGTTCATGGGGGGATTCAATGGCGTGAGTCGAGACGTTCGAAAATACAGGCATTCTGCATGAAGGCCAAATGACAGATCATGCAAATAACGTACATACAGATCGTTCAAATATTTTTAAGTTGTTGAAATTAAACATAAAAGTTGTTTTTCAAAACCTGGCACGAGCGCTGCAATCATTAAGACAACCCTTCGTAACCTGCCTAAGGAATTGAAAAATGACTGACATCAATAAAGAATCGATCTCCGTACTCAATGACCTGATCGAGACCAGCATCGACGGCCAGAAAGGTTTCAAAGAATGCGCCGAAGACATCAAACACCCAGAACTCAAGGCGCTGTTTGCCAAGCGTTCCGCTGACTGTGCAACCGCCGCCGCCGAGCTGAAAACCGCCGTGCGTGCTCTGGGTGGTGATCCGGAAGATTCGGGTAGTGTGGCCGGCGCCCTGCACCGTGGCTGGGTCGACGTGAAGTCGATGGTTACCGGTAAAGATGAAGAGGCTGTTCTGAACGAAGCCGAGCGCGGCGAAGACCACGCACTCAAGGCTTATAAAGAAGCGATCGAGAAGATCAACAAGCACAACCTGCTGGGCATTCGTGACTTGGTTGAGCGTCAGTACCACGGCGTACAGCGCAACCACGACCAGGTGAAAGCCCTGCGTAACCAGGCTCGCGCTCAGTCGTAAGCCCTGCTGTGTAACAACTGTGGGAGGGGGCTTGCCCCCGATAGCGGTGGATCAGTCGATATTTCAATGACTGACACACCGCAATCGGGAGCAAGCCCCCTCCCACATTTGTATGGCGTTGGCCTTGAAACCAGACTCAGCCGATGCTGATCGGCGGCAGCTCGGTCAAGGTCACGACCTGCTGTTTGCGTGGCGCGAGGATTTCCGCCTCGCCATCCACTACCAACTCGTCACGCTGATTGAACACGCGAGTGGCGATACGTACGCGAAACTTCGGCAGCTTCTCGAGGATTTCCAGACGCACGGTCAGGGTATCGCCGATTTTTACCGGCTTCTGGAAGGTCATCTGCTGGCCGATATAGATAGTGCCCGGCCCAGGCAGCTCGCAGGCAACGGCCGCGCTGATCAAGGCGCCGCTGAACATACCGTGGGCGATACGCTCCTTGAACATGGTCGCCTTGGCGTATTCGGCATCCAGGTGCACCGGGTTGTGGTCACCGGACATGGCGGCGAACAGCTGGATGTCGCGCTCTTCGACGGTCTTGCTGTAGCTGGCGGTCTGGCCGACTTCAAGGGCTTCGTACGGGGTGTTGGTTACCTGAGTCATCTAAAGGTGCATCCTGTGGCTAAACGGTAATTATCGGCCGATTTTAAACGGCTGATTTTAAAAGAAAAGTTATTCGCAGCGGGCTGGCCTGCGCAAGGTCAGGGCTTGGTCGAGCCACGTCAGCACATCCGCGGTGACTTCATCGCGGTTGGTTTCGTTGAACACTTCGTGACGCGCCTGCGGGTACACATTCAATTGCAGATGCTGGCAGCCGGCCTCACGCAGGGCGTGGGCCAGGTTTTTGAGACGCTTGCCCTCACTCACCGGATCACATTCGCCGCCCATCACGAGGATCGGCAGGCCCGGATCAATCTGGGCGAGATTGGACGCTTTGCTGATTTGCTGCAAGCCGCCAAGCAGGTCGATCCACAGCTGGTTGGTACACCGGAAGCCGCAGAGTGGATCGCTGATGTATTTGTCCACTTCATCCGGGTCACGGCTTAGCCAGTCGAACGCCGTGCGGTTGGGCTTGAAGGCCTTGTTGAACGAGCCGAACGACAGGAACTCGATCAGCGCACTTCGTCCCCGTACACCCTGGCGCAGACGTTCGGCCCGAGCGATCACCCGCGCTGCGCGGTACAGCGCTACCGGTTGGAAATTCGAGCCACTGAGAATTGCCCCGTGCAGGCTGGCGCTGTGGTGCAGCAGGTAGGCTTGGGCGATGTAGCTGCCCATGCTGTGGCCCAGCAGGATGATCGGCAGCCCTGGTTGCTGCTGGCCGATGTGTTGATTGAGGCTTGCCAGGTCGCCTACCACTTTGTTCCAGCCATCCTTCTCGGCGTACAACCCCAGCGTACCTTCGTCGGCGGTACGTCCATGGCCACGCTGGTCCGGTGCATACACGCCATAGCCTGCGCTGCATAACGCTTCGGCCAAGCGTCCATAACGCCCGCTGTGCTCGGCCATGCCGTGGGACAGCATGACTACGGCGTGAACCGGGCCGTCGGGCATCCATTGATTGACGTACAGGCGGCTGCGGTCATTCGCGGTCAGCCAGAAGGTGCTGTGGTTCATGGCGCTTCCTTTGCTATGGGTCGTTGCAGTGTATAGCTGATCTGCCGAGGGGCGGGGTATCTGCCTACGCATCAGAGGCAAGATTCATACAATCAATGACACGATTTAGCGTATTTGCCTGTTTGGTCATAGCTGCTAACGTCCCCAAAGCTCCGCTTGTTATAAGCGGCCGGACATACTCAGGTAAGGGGACAAGAATAATGCAACCTGGTTTCTGGAATGACAAACGCGCGGCGGGCGTTCCCAACGATATCGACCTCACGGCCTACAAGTCGGTGATCGAAGTCTTCGAGCGCTCGTGCAAGGCCTTTGCCGACCGTCCGGCATTCAGCAACATGGGCATCACCCTGACCTACGCCGAGCTTGAGCGCCAGAGTGCGGCGTTCGCCGGTTACCTGCAACAGCACACCGACCTCAAGCCCGGCGAGCGCATCGCAGTGCAGATGCCTAACGTGCTGCATTATCCGATTGCCGTGTTCGGCGCCTTGCGCGCGGGGCTGATCGTGGTCAACACCAACCCGCTGTACACCCCGCGCGAGATGCGCCACCAGTTCAAGGACGCCGGCGTGCGTGCGCTGGTCTACCTGAACCTGTTTGGTTCGCGGGTACAGGAAGTGTGCAACGACACCGAGATCGACTACTTGATCGAAGCCAAGATGGGCGACTTCCTGCCCGCCGCCAAAGGCTGGCTGGTCAATACCGTGGTCGACAAGGTCAAGAAGATGGTCCCGGCCTATAGCCTGCCGCGCGCGGTGTCATTCAAGCGTGCCCTGCGCATGGGCTCGGGCCTGGCGGTGACCCGTCACCTCGTGAACCTGGATGACATCGCCGTGCTGCAATACACCGGCGGCACGACCGGCCTGGCCAAGGGCGCGATGCTCACCCATGGCAACCTGGTGGCAAACATGCAGCAGGCGCGTGCGTGCATGTCTCAGGTCGGCGACGACGGCCATCCTTTGATCAAGGAAGGGCAGGAGGTGATGATCGCGCCGCTGCCGCTTTACCACATCTATGCCTTCACCGCGAACTGCATGTGCATGATGGTCACGGGTAACCACAACGTACTGATCACCAACCCGCGGGACATCGGCGGGTTTATCAAGGAGCTGAAAAAGTGGCGCTTTACCGGGTTGCTGGGGCTTAACACGCTGTTTGTGGCGTTGATGGACCATCCGGAATTCAAGACCCTGGATTTCTCCCACCTCAAACTCACCAACTCCGGTGGTACGGCACTGATCAAGGCCACGGCCGAACGCTGGCAGCAAGTCACCGGCTGCACGATTGGCGAGGGCTACGGCCTGACAGAAACCTCACCGGTGGCGTGCACCAACCCCTATGGCAACAAATCGCGCCTCGGTACCGTGGGCATTCCCGTGCCGGCTACCGCGATGAAGGTGATTGATGACGAAGGCGTGGAGTTGCCTCTGGGCGAACGCGGCGAGCTGTGCATCAAGGGCCCGCAGGTGATGAAGGGCTACTGGCAGCAACCGGCCGCCACGGCCGAGAGCCTGGACGCTGAGGGTTGGCTCAAGACCGGCGACATCGCGGTGATCGATGAGGATGGCTTTGTACGCATTGTCGATCGCAAGAAAGACCTGATCATCGTCTCGGGTTTCAACGTGTACCCCAATGAGATCGAAGACGTGGTGATGGCCCACCCGGCCGTGGCCAACTGCGCGGTGATCGGCGTGCCGGACGAGCGCACGGGGGAGGCGGTTAAGTTGTTTGTGGTGGCGCGTGCCGAAGGCGTGAGCCTTGAGGAGTTGAAGACCTACTGCAAGGCCAACTTCACGGGGTACAAGATGCCCAAGCAGATTGTGTTACGAGACTCGTTGCCGATGACGCCAGTGGGCAAGATTCTGCGCAGGGAGCTACGCGACATCGCCTGACCATGAATTGAAATGCAATCAAATGAGGGAGGGGGCTTGCTCCCGATAGCGGTGTATCAGTCACTGAATGTGTTGACTGAACCACGGCAATCGGGAGCAAGCCCCCTCCCTCATTTGGTTTTGATTGTTCTGAAGGCCCCATTCCAGAGCCTTTCAGTGGGTAATTCGAGCGCCAAAATAATTGTGACTAAATATTGTCCTACAGTCGAGTTTATGACTGTAAGGCCCGCTTTTGGCTCTAGTCGGCCCTTGGCAAAGCTGCTACTCTCGGCGCGCTTTGTGACGTCTAGGCCTGCTTGAAAGCGCCAGATTCACCTAAAAAAACATACACCAATAATAATCGCATCAAATGCGATGATGAATTCGCGTCGCTGAGGAGTGGGCTTCCATGAACGAAGACTTTTGGAAGGATAAGTACCCCGCCGGGATTGCTGCAGAAATCAATCCAGACGAGTATCCAAATATTCAGGCGGTACTGAAACAGTCCTGCCAGCGCTTCGCTAACAAACCGGCTTTCAGCAACCTGGGCAAGACAATCACCTACGGTGAACTGTACGAATTGTCCGGTGCCTTCGCCGCGTACCTGCAACAACATACCGACTTGAAACCCGGCGATCGCATCGCCGTGCAACTGCCCAACGTCCTGCAATACCCGGTCGCGGTATTCGGCGCCATCCGTGCCGGCCTGATCGTGGTCAACACCAACCCGCTGTACACCGCGCGGGAAATGGAACACCAATTCAACGACTCCGGTGCCAAGGCCCTGGTCTGCCTGGCCAACATGGCCCACTTGGCGGAAAAGGTCGTGCCCAAGACCGCCGTCAAGCATGTGATCGTCACCGAAGTCGCCGACCTGTTGCCGCCGCTCAAGCGCCTGCTGATCAACAGCGTCATCAAGTACGTTAAGAAAATGGTCCCGGCCTATCACTTGCCACAGGCGATCAAGTTCAACGACGTACTCGCCAAGGGCAACGGCCAACCAGTCAACGACGTCAACCCGGCGAGCAGTGACGTGGCCGTGTTGCAATACACCGGCGGCACCACCGGCGTAGCGAAGGGCGCGATGCTCACCCATCGCAACCTCGTTGCCAATATGTTGCAGTGCAAGGCGCTGATGGGCTCCAACCTCAATGAAGGCTGCGAGATCCTGATCACGCCGCTGCCGCTGTACCACATCTATGCGTTCACCTTTCATTGCATGGCGATGATGCTGATCGGCAACCACAACATCCTGATCAGCAATCCGCGTGACTTGCCGGCAATGGTCAAGGAACTGTCGAAGTGGAAGTTCAGCGGCTTTGTCGGTCTCAACACCTTGTTCGTGGCGCTGTGCAATAACGAAGGCTTCCGCAAGCTGGACTTCTCTGCACTCAAGGTCACCCTGTCGGGCGGCATGGCCCTGCAACTGGCGGCCGCCGAGCGTTGGAAGGCCGTGACCGGGTGTGGCATCTGCGAAGGTTACGGCATGACCGAAACCAGCCCGGTAGCCACTGTGAACCCGATCCAGCACATCCAGATCGGCACCATCGGCATTCCGGTGCCGTCCACAGTGTGCAAAGTCATTGCCGATGACGGCACCGAGTTGGCGCTGGGCGAAACTGGCGAGCTGTGCGTCAAGGGCCCGCAGGTGATGAAGGGCTATTGGCAGCGCCAGGACGCCACCGACGAGATGCTCGACAGCGAAGGCTGGCTGAAGACCGGCGACATCGCGATCATCCAGCCGGACGGCTACATGCGTATTGTCGACCGCAAGAAGGACATGATCCTGGTCTCAGGTTTCAACGTGTACCCCAATGAGCTGGAAGACGTACTGGCAGGGCTGCCGGGCGTGCTGCAATGCGCGGCCATCGGCGTGCCGGATGAGAAATCGGGGGAGATCATCAAGCTTTTTATCGTGGTCAAGCCGGGCGCCACCCTCACCAAGGATCAGGTGATGGAGCATATGCGCGCCAACGTCACCGCCTACAAGGTGCCCAAGGCTGTTGAGTTCCGCGACGCATTGCCGACCACCAACGTAGGCAAGATCCTGCGTCGTGAATTGCGTGATGAAGAGTTGAAGAAGCTGGGCCTGAAAAAGTAAGCCGATAAAAAACCCGCCGATGCGGGTTTTTTAATGACTGGATTGGAATGCAATCCAATCCAGTGTGGGATGGGCGGTGCGACGATTCGACTTGCCTCCGATAGGGGGGATCAGTCACCAGATTCAGTGACTGACACTCTGCTATCGAGAGCAAGTCATATCGTCGCACCGCGCCTTCCACCTTTAAATCCGGTGCTTACAGGGCGAAATGCGCGAAGCTCACGTTAGCGCCTGCTGGGCGTACGTCTTTAAGGAACGAATCCTTGTCCGCGCTCAATTCCAACGTAATCTCGGGCTTGCGCTTGCCCGAATTGCGCACTACCAGACCTTCGATATGCTCGCGCAGGAACGCCGTCGGCACCTTCAGGTGCAGCAACTGGTCCGTCTCGGCGTTGTGCATCAACAAGTGAATCCACTCGTAATGGCCCACCGCAATACGGCCCAGCGGCAGGTCGAACCACCAGATATTGCGCTTGCGGTCCAGGTCGGTGAAATGGCAGTTGTTGACGCCGAGTACGGCACCGCCCAGTTCCTGGTTTCTACGGGCGATGGCCTGTGCTTTATTGAGTTTCATAACCTTCCTACGGGATCTGTTATTCAGCGTTATAGCCTGAATGTGCCGCGCATTCTCGTGGGTTGGCCGCCAAACATAAAGTCAAACCTGCCGTTTTGGACGAAATGCCCGCTGAAAATAATTGAAACTCTGCCGAACGGCCTCTGGTCAATCTTTGTGTAATCACCAAAACCCTTGATTGTTCTTTCGGAGAAATACCATGAGCAGCACATCGGACAAGGCAAAAGGCTTGGCAAACGAAGCGATCGGCAACATCAAGCAAGGCGTCGGCAAAGTGACCGGCAACGACAAGCTTCAAGCTGAAGGTGTGATTCAGGAAAAGAAAGGCGAAGTGCAGAAAGCAGTCGGCGATACCAAAGATGCGGTCAAAAAAGCGACCAAGTAAGTCTGTATCACTGGCTGTATTCGTACAGCCCGGCGGCCATCCACGGATGGCCGTTTTTGTATCCCTTATTGCAACTAAACTTTCGAAATTGTTTCAAAGTCGCCATATGGGCTACTTTGATGTAGAAAACGGCCCCTGAGTCGCCCACGATCTCACCCTCTTTGCGGCGAAAGGAGACGCTATGATCTTTCCGGTTCTCGATGGTCTCAAGCTGCACAAGGTGCTGGTACGCACCGTCAAGGAATTCGTCGACGACGAGATGTCCACCTACGCGTCTGCACTGGCCTACCAGATGCTGTTCTCGCTGTTTCCCTTCCTGCTGTTCCTGATTGCCCTGATCGGTTTCCTGCACCTGCCAGACTTCTTTACCTGGCTGCGCCTGCAGTCGGAACTGGTGTTGCCGCCCCAGGCTTTGGAGCAGGTCAACCCGGTGATCGACCAGTTGCAGCAATCCAAGGGTGGCCTGCTGTCGGTGGGTATCGTGATTGCGCTGTGGACCGCGTCGGCTGGTGTACGGTTGATGATGAGCGCCATGAACGCAGCCTACGACGTGGTGGAAGGCCGGCCGATTTGGAAGCGTTTTCCGCTGTCGATTTTCTACACCATTGGTATCGCCGGCATGCTGTTGGCCGCTGCGGCGTTGATGGTGCTCGGCCCCCAAGTGATGGAATGGGTGGCGGGGCAGATCGGCATGCAGGAGTTCGTGGTCACCTTGTGGACCATCCTGCGCTGGCCGCTGATCGTGATTTTGCTGATGTTTGCCGTGGCGTTGATGTACTACGTGATGCCTGACGTCGAGCAGAAATTCCGCTTTATCACCCCCGGCTCGGTACTCGCAGTGGTGGTGTGGATCGTGGCCTCCCTGGGGTTTGGCTACTACGTCAAAACCTTCGCCGACTACAACGCCATGTATGGCAGTATCGGTGCGATCATCGTCCTGCTTTTGTACTTCTATATTTCCGCTGCCGTGCTGCTGCTCGGCGCGGAGATGAATGCCGTGATCGAACACATGTCGGCCGAGGGTAAAGATCCCGGTGAAAAAGAGTTCGATGAACCCGGCCACACCGATGAAAAACAGCACGTCTCAGGCCTAGGCCGTGACCACTCCAAGCCCACCCCCGTTGAGCCTGATCAATGATTCGTGAAATCCTGAAAATGGGCGATGAGCGCCTGCTGCGTATCGCGCCACCGGTTCCGCCGGAGATGTTCGACAGCCCCGAGCTGTGGCAATTGATCGACGACATGTTCCAGACCATGGAGCACGTCGGCGGCGTAGGTCTGGCGGCGCCGCAGATTGGCGTCGACTTGCAACTGGTGATCTTTGGATTTGAAGCCAGCGAGCGCTACCCGGACGCGCCGCCGGTGCCGCAGACTATCCTGATCAATCCGTTGATCACGCCGCTCAGCCCAGTGCTGGAAGAAGGCTACGAAGGTTGCCTGTCGGTACCCGGTCTGCGCGGCGCAGTGGACCGTTACCAGCAGATCCGTTACGAAGGTTTCGACCCCAAAGGTGAGCCGATCGTCCGCACTGCCGACGGCTTTCATGCGCGGGTGGTGCAGCACGAGTGCGATCACCTGATTGGCCGGTTGTATCCGTCGCGGATCACCGACTTCAGCAAGTTCGGGTTTATCGAAGTGATGTTCCCCGACATGGACCCAACGGCTGACGAGTAATCCCCCAGACACACTGAAAAAATGTGGGAGGCCAAGCGCCTCCCATATTTGAATCGCGCTTCACATCGGGTTATCGGGTCGGCTTCACGAACTTCAACGTCATCCGATCCGATTCGCCAATCGCCACATACTTGGCCTTGTCCTGCTCTCCCAGCTTCAATGCCGGCGGCAATGTCCACACGCCCTCCGGGTAGTCTTTGGTGTCTTTCGGGTTGGCATTCACCTCGCTTTGCCCCTCCAGTTTGAAGCCCGCGTCGGTGGCCAGTTTTACCACATACGCTGTGGTCAGATAGCCGCTGTGCTTGATGTCTTCCAGCGACGCTCCGTCTTTGGCGCGGTGATCCACAACACCTAGCACGCCACCGGGTTTAAGCACCTTGTAGAACGCGTTGAAAGTGGCCCTGTCGGTATCAGCCAGCACCCAGTTGTGCACATTGCGGAATGTCAGCACCGTATCGACCGAGGCCGGTTTGCCGAATACCGGTGCCTTGGGGGCGAACTCGATCACCTCGGCCTTGGCATAACGCGTAGGGTCGGCGGCAAATTTTTTCTTGAGGTTTTCTTCGGACGTACGCGCGTAAGCGCTGCTGCTCGCGGCCTGCACCGCAGCGATGTAGTGCCCTTGATCCTTGAGCAATGGCGCCAGCACCTCGCTGTACCAGCCGCCGCCGGGGGTGATTTCGATCACGCTCTGTTTGGCGCCCAGGCCAAAGAATTCCAAGGTCTGCTGTGGATGCCGATACCCATCGCGGGCGCTGTTTGCCGGGTCGCGCCAACTGCCGGCGAGCACGCTGGCGTATTGCTGGGCACTGATGGGAGCGTCGGCTGCCTGGCTCAAGGCCGGGGCGAGGAGGGCGGTGAGGGCGAGGGCTGCAAGCGTCGGTTTCATGATCATCCTGGTAAAGGCCACTGTGCTGCCGAGGCTAGCATGGGCGCTTTACCGGCCGATCACACATTATCTGAGGTCGACCTCACCAACGGTTCTAAGCCCATGGCGATCATCGGTTTGTTGCGCTTGTAACGCACCAGCCGTTCGCTGAGGGATTGGGGCAGGATCGTATCCTGGGTGAATCCAATGCGCTGATACAGGCTTTCCAGGTCTGGATGGCACAGCAGCCATACCGTGCCTTGCACATCAGCTATTGCCTGAAGAATCAAGCGCGCCGCCAACCCTTGGCGGCGATACGCCGGAGCCACAAACACTCCGGTCAGCCATTGCCCGCCTACCACCGGCGACAGGCACAGCCCGGCGACAATTTCACCATCGCGCGCTACCCATAAACGCCCACCTTTAAGGGCCTTCATCGACGAGTCGTGGCTGCGGTAGAACTTGTTCAGCAGCTGCCACAGAGGCTCTGCCAGCAGATCAATGGACAACTCAGTCATGGTGTTCAGACAAGCTTTATAAAGGGGCGCGGATTATAAACCCCTTCTGGCAGGTGATCGGTGTTATACCCAGTGTTACATCCCCTTTCAGTGGAGCACGCATCATGGCCAAAGGTATGGATTCAAAGAAAGCAGCGAAGAAGAAACCGGCAAAGACCGCCGATGAAAAACGCGCCGACAAAAAAACCAAGAAATCCGAGAGCGGCCTGTTCGGTCACTGATCACCCTTCAACTGAAGGATTTTAAGCGGCCAACGCAACCCGCTCTGTTGGCCGTTCCCTGCCCCGCGCTCAACCTCCCTTCCTGCCCTGCCTTGCCATAACTAATGGCTGACTGATGGCCTTGCATAGCGCCAAGCCCTGTCTATGCTCACCCAGAACCGTTGATGACGCTCGGCGTGTAAAGCGTTTCGGATGGTTATCCCATAAAGGTCTGCCAGCACTATCCAACTGATGAATGGAATGCGCCTAGCCAGGCGCGGGTTACTTAAGGGTGTCCGACATGTTCAACCTCCATCACAAGTCTGACCTGCTTGAAATCCAGCGTTTCTCCTGTGCACTCACCGAATCCAACGCCAAACTCGCCGCTATCAGCCGTTCCATGGCCATGATCGAATTTGATCGCGATGGGGTGATACTCGATGCCAACGACAACTTCTGCAAAACCATGGGCTACAGCGCCGAGGAAATTCGCGGCCAGCATCATCGGATCTTTTGTGACGAGGCCTACACCCATACCGACGCCTACGCCAAGCTTTGGCGCGACCTGGCGCGGGGCGAGGCCCTCAGCGGCACGTTCGTACGCTTGAACAGGCACGGCCAGGAGGTGTGGCTCGAAGCCAGCTATATGCCTGTGCTGGACAGCGACAACCATGTACAGAGTGTGATCAAAGTCGCGTCCGATATTTCCGCGCGGGTCCACCATGAACATGAAAACCAGAGCCTGATCGATGCCATCAGCCGCTCCATGGCGATGATCGAGTTCACCCCTCAAGGCCAGATTCTCAAGGCCAATAACAACTTTCTGAAGACCGTGCAGTACTCACTGGATGAAATCGTCGGCCAGCACCACAGCCTGTTTTGCCATCGCAGCGAAGTGGAGTCGCCGGCGTACAAAGCGTTCTGGGCGTCCCTCAATCGCGGTGAATACCACTCGCACCGCTTCGAGCGCAAAAACAAATACGGCAAAACCCTGTTTTTGGAAGCGTCCTACAACCCGATTTTCGACACCAACGGGCGCCTGTACAAAGTGGTGAAATTCGCCAGCGACATCACCGACCAAGTGACCACCCTGCGCACCGCCGCCGATTCGGCTCACGCCACCTCGGTACAAAACGACGCCTGCGCGCGCAAAGGATCGGAGGTGGTGCAGCAAACCGTGCAGATCATCGAAGAGATTTCTCACAATTTGAACCAGGCGGCACAGAGCATCGACGCGGTGAGCAAGCAGTCGGACATCATTGGCGCCATTGTGCAGACCATCCGCAGCATTGCCGAGCAAACCAATATGCTGGCGCTCAACGCCGCGATTGAAGCGGCACGAGCCGGTGAGCACGGACGCGGGTTTGCGGTGGTGGCCGACGAAGTGCGCAGCCTCGCCGCACGTACCAGCCACGCCACGGTGGAGATTGTGGAGGTGGTGCGCAAGAACCATGATCTGTCGTTGAGCGCAGTGTCGAGCATGCAGTCGAGCTTGAGCCGAACGGGGTTGGGGGTGGAACTGGCGAACGAGGCGGGGCAGGTGATCCTGGAGATTCAGGAAGGGTCACGGCATGTGGTGGATGCGATCGGGCAGTTCAATTCGACGCTTCAACTGCAATAGCCAACCTATCCATTTCCAATTTGGAAAGCCAATCCCTGTGGGAGGGCGCAAGCACTCCCACAGGTTGATCCGAAGTGTGGCTTAGATTGCCGCCAGGGTTTCTTTCACCGAGTGCGCAGGATCAGTGGCTTTCGCCGCTACTTGCTGCTCTTGTTGCTGCTTCAACCGGTCGGCCACTTGCTTGGAAATCGCGTCCTGTTTTTCCAGGGACATGTTCTGTACATCCGCCTCAGTCAAACCCTGCTCCTTGAGCAACTGCTCACGGATGCGTTCGGCCGGGGTTTTGCTCATGTACTCCGTGAATTCCGAGCGCGCGCCGGAGGTGGACGTGGTGGCAGGCGTCTCGGTCGAGGAGGTGGTTGCCGTGGTGGAGGCTTGCAACTGCACGCGGGTCTTGGCGAAGGCTTCGTCGATACGGTCGGTGGCTTTGTCCAGATCCTTCTGCGCGACCGGTAGGGTCACACTTTGCTGCGCGGCTTGAACGGCGCCGCTGTACAGCGCACTGGCGGCAGCGTTGGCTGGATCCATATCGGGGCGTTTGAGCTGTTGGACGGTCGATACGGCTTGGGTGTTGTTGTTAACCAGCATGATCGGGCACCTGGAGGAAATGTACGGTGCTACAGCTGGAGCAAATAGCGTGCCGGGCGCAAAAGCCCAGGTTTTGCTGGGGGCGGCTCGGCTGTTGCGGCAAGTGCTGGCCCATCGACGGCCAGCCATTGCCGCCTGCAACTCAGTAGGTGATGGGAATCTCGAATGTCTGAAACGCATCATCCACCGGTTGATAGCCCAGCACACGCGTGGTTTCGCTCAAGTCCAGACGCTTGAAACGGTTATTGGAAATGCCGTGGGCGATCAAGTGCTTTACGTCTTTAGTTTCAACCGAACGTTGCAGCAATTGCACTGCATCCCGTGGGCTGAGCCAAGCGCTGAGGTCGCGGGCGTTGTTCAGGTCATGGCTTTCGGGGAATTCAAAGGCGCCAATGCGCAGAGCAATGGTCGACAGTGGCGTTTTCGCCGCGTAGTAGCCGCACAGCGCCTCGCCATAGCATTTGCTCACGCCATACAGATTGGCGGGCAGCACTGGCATGCCAGGCGTGATCTGCCGATCCACCGGGTAGCCTTCGACGGTCTGGGCGCTGCTGGCGAAAACCAGACGCTTTACCCCGGCGGCCACGGCAGCTTCGAACAGGTAGGTGGTGGCGAGGATGTTGTTTGGCAGCAGTTCGTCGAACGAGGCGCTGGCATGGGGGATGCCCGACAGGTGCACGATCACGTCGATGCCATCGAGCAGCGCGACGAGCGCGGATTTATCGCTCAAGTCGGCGTGTACGAAGCGATGGTCGCCCAGTTCAAAATCCGGCGTGACGCGGTCTGTAAGCGTAAAGCGGTAGCGGTCTTTCGAGGCTTCGAAAAACGTCTTGCCGATTCTGCCGCAGGCGCCGGTGAGCAGTATGTTGAGTCCTTTCACGTGCATGTCCTTAGTTGTGGCCGTCGAGGGCAAAGGTCTGGAAGCCCGGATGCTGGCTGAGGCGTTCGTAATACGCTGCGATGGCGGGGTAGGGCGGATGTTCCATGGGCGTCATGCGCCAGCGGTGCACCGAAAGGCCGATAAGGACGTCGGCGAGGGTGAATTCGTCGCCGGTGACGTAAGCGTTGGTTTTGGTCAACTGTTGTTCCAGCAGGCCCATCTTGTCATTCCAGCCCTGTACGCCGGCTGCGATTCGTTGCGGGTCCTGATGCTCAGGACTCTGACGCACCAGCGCTTGGAACGCGTAACCCCAGGAAGGGTTGAGCTCGGTGGCTTGCCAGTCCATCCACTGCTCCACCCTGGCCCGTGGCGCGGGTTCGGCGGGCAAGAGGTCGTGGCGTTGGTAGAGGCTGACCAGGTAGCGGCAGATGGTGTTGGATTCCCACAGCACGCCGTGGTCGTCGATGAGCACAGGTATTTGCGCGTTAGGGTTCAGGGCCAGGAATTCGGGGGATTGGGTGGGGGTGTAGCCGATGCCCCAATCTTCGCGTACGTATTCGATGCCCAGTTCGTGGCATGTCCACAGGACTTTGCGTACGTTGATGGAAGAGGTGCGGCCCAAGATTTTCAGTGAGTGTCCCATGGTGCTTCCCTGGCAGTGGAGAAGGGACAATCTAGCAGGGGCCGGGGAGGTTAAGCGAGCGCGGTCAAATTGAGGGAGCCGGCAGGCTAGCTCCCTCGATGGATCACGTTCGGCTTGAAGGTCAGGTGCTTTCCCGCACCTGCAACTCAAAGCCCATGTCCACTACCGGCTTGGCGACCTTGTTGCCCGCCATGATCGTGAGCAGATGCTCCGCCGCACGGCGGCCAATGGCTTCGCGTGGCGTGCTGATGCTGCTCAGGCGCGGCACCATAAAGGACGACGCGGGCAAATCGTTGAAACCCAGCACCGCCAAGCGCTCTGGCACCTTGATGCCATGGCGCAGGGCTTCCAGCAGCGCGCCTTGGGCCAGGTCGTCGTTGCCGAAGAAGATCGCATCCACGTCCGGATGGGCGGCCAGCAACTGCAGGAACAACTCACCGCCCAGGCCCACGGAAGAAGGACGCGGTGTTAGCAGCTCCAGCGCCGGGTCGTACATTCCGGCCTGTTGCAGGGCGCGGCGGAAACCCTCGCCACGCAGCAAGGTACGTTGGTCCAATTGCGCGCCGATATAGGCCAGGCGCTTGCGGCCACGGGACAGTAAATGCGCCGCGGCTGTTTCACCGGCGGCCAATTGCGAGAAGCCCACGCAATTCACGCCAGCGTTAGGGTCCAGGTCCATCATGTAAACGCAGGGCACATTGCTGGCCTCGACCATTCGTCGGGCGCTTTCGGTGCGGTCGAAGCCCGTCAGCAGTAAGCCCCGTGGCTGATAGGCCATGTAGTTGCGCAGCAGGTTTTCTTCTTCATCGCGGGAGTAGTGAGAGTTGCCGATCAGCACTTCAAAGCCTTTAGGCCGTAGCACCTGATGGATGGCTTCGAGGGTTTCGATAAATAGCAGGTTGGACAACGACGGTACCAACACCACCACCGAATGGCTTTGAGCCGAGGCCAGGGCGCGGGCGGCGGGGTTGACTACGTAGTTGAGCTCGGCAGCTGCCTGTTGGACTTTTTCTACCAGTTCGATGGCCACAGTGCTGATGCCGCGCAGGGCGCGTGAAGCGGTGATCGGACTGACGCCAGCCAGGCGGGCAACTTCGTTGAGGGTCGGGCGACCCGTGGTGCGCGTATTTTTATCGTTCTTAGAGGTCATCAGGCGGCTTGCCAAACAAAAATCGAGGCACTAAGGTAGCGCTGTCTCCAAATGGCTGCAAATTATTGAACTTTGGGTTGCCTGATCCGGTTCAAATGATTGGAGCGGATGCACGCGTCACTCCATAAAAATGACAAGACGGCGCGGGAAAAGCCTGTTTTTGCACGTGCCTTACAGCGTGCGAAGGTAGCGCTATCTGCGTCTTGAGGTGTTTCATGAGTCAACCTGTTACCGCCCTGGTCATCATGGGTGTTGCCGGCTGTGGCAAGACCAGTGTCAGCGAGGCCTTGTGCCGGCTGAACGGCGCTACCGCCATTGAAGGCGACAGCTTTCACCCTGCCGCGAACATCGAAAAGATGAGCGCCGGCCACCCCCTCAACGACGACGACCGCGCCGGCTGGCTCGACATCCTGTGCGATGAACTGCGCCGCTCGCTTAAAGCGGGTGAACATCCGGTGCTCACCTGTTCGGCTCTCAAGAAGAAATACCGTGACCACCTGCGCGAAGCCGCGCCAGGTCTGGGTTTCGTATTCCTGGAACTGACCCGTGAAGTCGCGTCGGACCGTGTGTCCCATCGCCCCGGCCATTTCATGCCGGCAAGCCTGATCGACAGCCAGTTCGCCACCCTTGAATCGCCCAAAGGCGAGCCACTGACCCTGGCCCTCAACGCCAGTGAAGACAGTGTCGAGGCGTTGGCCGAGCAGACCAACGCTTGGTGGCTGCAACACGGCTTTGAACGAACTCATTAATTTTTTGCCGGAAAAGATAGCGCTATCCCCGGCAAGAAATTCAACACCCGCTTTAATAACAACAACAAACAGGAGAGACCCCCCATGTTTGGCATGTCCCACGAGTCGTACCTGCTGCTAGACGCAGTCGTCACTATCATCGGGTTGATCGTTCTGATCACCAAGTTCAAGGTCCACCCGTTCATTGCACTGATCATCGCGGCCGGCTTCCTCGGCCTGACCTCGGGCATGCCCGTGGACAAGATCATCAAGGCCTTCCAGGACGGTTTCGGCGGGGTGCTCGGCTTTGTCGGCATCATCCTCGCGCTGGGCACCATGCTCGGCAAGATGATGGCCGAATCCGGCGGCGCCGATCAGATTGCCCAGACCCTGATCCGCGCCTTCGGCAAAGAGAAGGTCCAGTGGGCCATGATGTTCGCCGCGTTCCTGGTGGGCATCCCGCTGTTCTTCGAGATCGGCTTTGTGCTGCTGATCCCGCTGGTGTTTATCGTCGCGCGCCGCACCGGTGTGTCGCTGATCAAGATCGGCATCCCGCTGCTCGCAGGCCTCTCGGCAGTGCACGGCCTGGTGCCACCGCACCCGGGCCCGCTGCTGGCTATCGGCGTGTTTGGCGCGGACATCGGCAAGACCATCCTGTACGGCCTGATCGTCGCACTGCCGACCGCCATCATCGCCGGCCCGATCTTCGGTACGTTCATCGCCAAGTACATCCCCGGTAATCCCTCCCAGGAACTGGTGGATCAACTGGCCCGCGAGACCGATAACAAGTCGCTGCCAAGCTTCGGCATCACATTGGTCACCGTGCTGCTGCCGGTGTTTCTGATGTTGCTCAAAACCTTCGCCGACATCGCCTTTGCCGAAGGCAACGTGGTGCGCAACTGGATGGACATGATCGGTCACCCGATCACCGCCTTGCTGCTGGCGCTCCTGCTGTCGCTGTACACCTTTGGCAGCCGCCAGGGCATTCACTCCAAGCAAATCCTCAAGCTGCTCGACGCCAGCCTTGCGCCGACGGCCGCGATCATCCTGATCATCGGTGCCGGTGGTGGCTTCAAGCAGATGCTGGTGACCAGCGGCGTGGGTGACGTGATTGGCCATATGGCGGTGAATGCGCAGATCAACCCGATCCTGCTGGCCTGGCTGGTAGCGGCGGTGATTCGTATTGCGACCGGTTCGGCAACCGTGGCGACCATTACCGGCGCGGGCATCGTAGTGCCGGTGGTGGGGATGATCCCAGGGGTTAACCGTGAGCTGTTGGTGCTGGCGACGGGGGCGGGTTCGTTGATCCTGTCTCACGTCAACGATGCGGGGTTCTGGCTGGTGAAGCAGTACTTCAACATGACCGTGGCCGAGACCTTCAAGACCTGGACGGCGATGGAAACCATTCTGTCTGTGGTGGCGTTGATCTTCATCATGCTGCTGTCGTTGGTGGTCTAACAGACACACCAGCAGCAAGGGTGAAAACCCAATGTAAATGTGGGAGGGGGCTTGCCCCTGATGGCGGTGGGTCAGTCACCAGATGCAGTGATTGAACCTCCGCTATCGGGGGCAAGCCCCCTCCCACATGTTGACCACATTTGTTCAGGTGGATCGGGTCAGGCTTTAGCGACCAGCCCATCCGCCCGGAACATCCCGCGAATCCCCCGCACCGCCTGGCGAATCCGGTCCTGGTTTTCGATCAGCGCAAAGCGCACATGATCATCCCCATACTCGCCAAATCCAATCCCCGGCGACACGCAGACCTTGGCTTCCAGCAGCAGCTTCTTGGCAAACTCCAGCGAACCCATGGCGGCATACGCCTCGGGAATCTTCGCCCAGACGTACATCGACGCCTTGGGATTCTCCACCATCCAGCCCAACTCATGCAGGCCCTTGACCAGCACATTGCGGCGCTGGCGGTACTGCTCGGCGATGTCTTTCACGCACTGTTGATCGCCTTCCAGCGCAGCAATCGCGGCGACTTGCAGCGGGGTGAAGGTACCGTAATCGTGGTAACTCTTGATCCGTGCCAGGGCGTTGACCAGTTCCGGGTTGCCCACCATGAAACCGATGCGCCAGCCGGCCATGTTGTAGCTCTTGGACAGGGTGAAAAACTCCACCGCAATGTCCTTCGCCCCCGGCACCTGCATGATCGACGGGGCTTTCCAGCCGTCGTAGACGATGTCGGCGTAGGCCAGGTCATGCACCACCAGCACGTCGTACTGCTTGGCCAGGGCGATCACCCGTTCGAAGAAATCCAGCTCCACGCACTGCGCAGTCGGGTTGGACGGGAAGCCGAGGATCATCATCTTCGGCTTCGGGATCGACCCACGAATCGCCCGTTCCAGCTCGGCGAAGAAGTCCACGCCCGGAATCAGCGGCACCGAACGCACCTGGGCGCCGGCAATCACGGCACCGTAGATATGAATCGGGTAGCTAGGGTTGGGCACCAGCACCGTGTCGCCCTGGTCCAGGGTGGCCAGCATTAAATGCGCCAGGCCTTCCTTGGAACCGATGGTGACGATGGCTTCCGTCTCGGGGTCGATGTCCACTTCGTAGCGGTCTTTGTACCAGCGCGAAATCGCCCGGCGCAGACGCGGAATGCCTTTGGAGGTGGAGTAACCGTGGGTGTCTTCACGCTGGGCGACGGTGACCATTTTCTCCACGATATGGGGAGGCGTGGCGCCGTCGGGGTTACCCATGCTCAAGTCGATGATGTCTTCGCCGCGCCGACGCGCAGCCATCTTCAGCTCGGCAGTGATATTGAAAACGTAAGGGGGGAGTCGATCTATGCGCGCAAAGCGGCGCGGCGAACCTTGGTCGGCCATTGTTGCCTCGAAGTACGTAAGCGCCCGGAACCGTCCGAGCGACGTCGGCCACTGCGGTGGCCTGCGGAGCAGACAATACGGTCGATGATGGCCAGTTGTCCATATGCGTAGGAAAATTTTCTGCATGGAGTACGGCACGGATATGCCCCTATACTCGATGCGGGTTTGTTCCCTCATAAGAAGGAGACTGTTCGTATGGATCAGCAGACAAAACAACCGTTAGAGCCACGCATGGAAGCAGGCAAGGCCTTGGTGATTGCTGGGGTACAAGGGCGTTATTCCAAGGCGACGGTGGGCGATATTCCCAAGTTGTGGGAGTTGTTCGACACCTGTATCAAGGACATCAAGAAGCGCATCGGCGGTGTGACCTATGGCGTTTGCCATAACCCCAATCACGGCGAATTCGATTACATGGCGGGGGTGGAAGTCCCGAGCAAAAGCGACGTCCCGAGCAACTTCGAAGCCATTGAAATTCCACCGCTCAACTATGCGGTGTTCCCGCATTACGGACCGGTGCAGGCATTGGAACAGACGTACGAGCGCATCATGTTCGAGTGGTTGCCACATTCGGGCTACAAAGTGGCAGGGCCGGATTTTGAACGCTATAGCGCTGATTTTGACGTGAGGAAAGGCACGGGGACGGTGGAGATCTGGTTGCCGGTAGTCAAGGCCTGATGTCACACGACTGAGCTGCGTTGGCAGCTCAGTCGTGGGTATCACTGGCTGAGCAGGCGGCCGATGAAGGAGTGGACACCTTCCAGCACACCGCTGGTTTGCAGTGTTTCACCCGCATTTACCCATTCAAGCTTGTTGATGTTGGAGATTTGGGGTCTTGATTGCGGGTCGCGCCATGCATCGGCCACACCCTGATCGCCAAAGGTGAGGTCCAACTCCCCAGTCGCGGTGTACCTGGTCAGTTCGACGAGGCTGCCGTTTGTATTGCGCCACAAGACGACGATTTTCCCATCGGGTTGAACCGTCACGCTGTCATAACTTCCATGACGAGCATCGTTCTCCTTGGGGATTCCGCCATTGAACTGCGGATCAGGTTGGCCGTTGGCAAGCAGGCTCGTCACGAAGTTCTGCTTGCGCGGCAACCGGTGCTCACCGCCGACGACAACTATCCGGCCATCGGGTCCTTTGGCCAGCGCTGAGGCCTGTTTTCCCCCAGTACCTGAAAGCTCCAATTGGACGTAACCTGCGTTACCAAAAGCCGTGTCCGCATCTCCAGCATGTGTGAATCCTTTAATAAGGGCCTTGCCGTTTATAGAGCCCGCAATCAAAAAACCCCTCTCAGTGGTCAATACTGGGCCCATAAGGGCGCCGCGCTCTTCAAGCGGATCTAAAAAGCCGAAGTTGAGTTCCTGGCCGGAACTGCTGAGTTGATAGATAAAACTGCTTGTACCGTCATTAAATACACAAATGATCTTGTCATCGGACTGTAAAGCTAAACCGGCTTTGCTGTTTAAATTCAACTCAATCCGCTTATTCAGCACCACCTCGCCATTATTGCCGAACCTGAAGTCTGAATTGCCGTTTGCTTCGTTGAATCGACTGATAGAGACCGCCACATTATTGATATGGGTGGCCAGTAACAGTTGCCTGCCATTAGGCTGAATGAGCATGTCGATGAAGGTTTGGCGTTGCTGCATCGCCGTCAGCCCTCGCCCGAATCGAGCGTCGTTCTCTCCCGTAGGCGTTTGTTTGGTGATGCCAATGAAGGGGCCATCCGGCTCGCTATACGGGCCTGCTGTGATGGTTGAACCGTCTTCGAGGACTCGGGAGATCCCTGCGGTGCGGGTGTTTATAACGGTACCGTCTTTGAGTGGAGGGGTGCCAAAGGAAAGATCCGGGCTCCCCGCAGTGTTAAGCGTATTGTTGCTCGGTGGAATATTCATGGAGGGTCTCCGTGCTGGGCGTTGAGCGTTTCCACGCCTGCTCTTTGCACCGCTTGAGCGACTACCTTGGCATTCCAGTACAGAGCAATCGGCAACGCCTGTATAGCTGTGAACTTTGACAGTGGACAGCCAGGGAGGGTGGGCCAGAGTGGTCGATTTATCGGCGTTGGGATATTTAAAGCAGGCTGGGGTCGCCTCGTCCAAACACCCACTTTAACTTTCGCTCATACCCAACCCGCCCCTTATACGCCTCCCCGCTGTCTACCCATCCCGCGCCCAGATACAACCCCATCGCCGCCACATTGTCGGTGTCCACCGACAACTCCAGCGCCTTGATCTGTGGCCACGTCTCTATCGCTGCGGTCGGCAATATCTGTAAACACGCCTTGCCGAACCCTCGCCCTTGCTGGCGCCGATCCACCTGGAACGCATGCAGCGTGGCGCTGTGTGCATCGGCCCAATGGGGCAGGCAAGGCGGGCGTTTGAGCAAGAGGAAGGCCACCGGAATGTCATCGGCCAGCAGGGCGAACCCTTTGACGCCTGGGCTCGGTTTGGCCAGCAGCGAATTGAGCGCGCAATACATATCGCCGCAAAACGGCAGTTGTTCGGGATGAACTTCGATGGCGCTGGCTTGCTGTCGTTGCACAGCAGTGAGCGCCTCGTAGGCGACAAGGCGGGTTTGCATCGGAACGTCCGAACGGCTGCAAGGAAGCGCGCAGTCTAGCGGGTTTGAGGGCGACACAGTGCTTAGTGATGAGCGCGCTGGCTCTGAGCGAGGCGCGCCAATTCACCACATACTCTGAGCCTGATCACTCATCCAGCATCTGCGCCAGCATCCAGCTGCCCGCCGGTCCCGGTGGATACTGCCGCGACCACAGCGCATCCACCGCTACCAGTCGCGGCCAACCGCGCACTGGGAGTTCCACCAACCCAGTGTTGCCAAAGCGTTCCACCAGCCAACGCGGCAGCTCGGCCCAACCGAAACCGAGCTGGGCCATTTCCATCAGCATCAGAAAACTCGGCGCCGACCAAACGCGGCCGCTGGGGCGGGTTTCATTCGGGTTGATGATGCTCGCCAGCCGAAGTTCGCGGTGTTGCTGCAAGCGCTGCGCGTCGACGTTCGGCAGCGTGGCCAACGGATGCTCGGGCGCGACGAACAGCGCGATTTCCGTGCGTTCAGCCACGGGCGCGCGGCTGAGGTCGGGTGGGTAATGCGCCTGGGCTTCGACAAACGCGATCTGCGCACGACCGCTCTGCACCAGCGCGATCAAGTCTTCGCACTCGGCGATCAGCCATTCCAGTTCAAGGTCCGGGTAACGCTGCTCGAAGGCCTTGAGCGCGAGTTCGAAGCGCTCAGATTGATAGGTATCGGACATGGCAATCGTGACTTTCGGCTCCAATCCCATGGCCAACTGACTCGCGGCCAGCGCCAGGCGACTGCTGGCTTCCAGGACTTGCTCGGCGCGTTGCAGCAACACCAGGCCGGCGGGCGTGAGCGTCGGCTTGCGGCTGCTGCGATCAAACAGCACCACATCCAAATCAATCTCCAGGCTGGCTACCGCCGCGCTGACGGTGGACTGGCTCTTGCCCAGTTTGCGCGCCGCCGCCGAGAACGAGCCTTGGGTGGCCGCCTGCACAAACGCTTGCAGCACTTCATTAGAGGCCATGACTATCGCCTTGATCGATGGTTATTGGTTATGAAGTATCGATTCAAAGGGTAATGATGGCAACCGTCGTCACTCTCGGAGACGGGTCATGAACCCTACCAAATCCATCACTGAACGCTTTTGCCAGGCTGTTGGTTTCGAAGCCCTGGCGTTGTTGATCTGCACCCCTTTGTTGGCGTGGATCATGGACAAACCCGCCCTGGAAATGGGCATGGTCACCCTGGCGATCAGCCTGATGGCGCTGACCTGGAACGTGATCTTTAACGGCCTGTTCGACCGACTCAAGGCACGCCTGCAACTGGCCAACAATGGCTGGACCCGTGTGTTGCACGCGCTCATGTTTGAAGGTGGCTTGATTTTGGTGTGCGTACCGCTGATTGCGGCGTGGCTGAATATCAGCCTGATGCAGGCATTTATCCTCGACATAGGTGTATTGCTGTTCTTCCTGCCGTACACCTATGTGTATCACTGGGGCTATGACGTACTGCGCGACAAGCTCCTACAGAAACATGCCGCCCGACGCCTCGATGCGCTGGCCGGTGATCCAGTGGCTGCCGTCGGCCAGCAGGCTGGCAATCGCTCCACCGATATCGTCCGGTAAGCCGGCGCGGCCCAGGGCGGTGTTGCTCGCGACCATGGCATTGAGGTTGGCGTTGTCGCGTACAGCGCCGCCGCCGAAGTCAGTTTCGATCGCGCCAGGGGCCAGGATGTTGACGCTGATCCCGCGCCCACCCAGCTCTTTGGCCTGGTAGCGGGTCAGCACTTCCATGGCGCCTTTCATCGCCGCGTAGGCGGCATAGCCCGGCAGGCTGAAACGCGCCAGGCCGCTGGAGACGTTGAGGATGCGGCCGCCGTCGCGGATCAACGGCAACAGCTTCTGCGTCAGGAAAAACGGACCCTTGAATTGGATCGCCACCAGTTGGTCGAACTGGGCTTCGGTGGTCTCGGCAAAACTGGCGTGAATGCCGATCCCGGCGTTGTTGATCAGAAAGTCGATGTGATCCTGTGCGAAAACATCCTTGAGCACGCCGGCCACGTCGCCGACAAAACCTTCGAATGTTGCGCTTTGGCTCACATCCAATTGCAGCATGGCGGCGCGGCCACCCAATTGTTCGATCTCGGCCACCAATGCCCGCGCCTCGTCGGCCTTGCTGTGATAGGTGCCGATGATGTCTACGCCTTGCGCCGCCAGGTGCAATGCAGCGTTTTTACCCAAGCCACGGCTGGCGCCGGTGATCAATGCGATTTTGCGGGTCATGGTGCAGTCCTCTTCAGATGTGAACGTGGGACTGAGTGTATTTGTCCGCTGCTAACGTGATAAACAGGGCCAGGCCGGAATCACTGGCCGGATAAGGCGAACAATCCTATGAACAAACTTGAGTTGCTGCGCACCTTCGTGCGGGTCACCGAACTGTCGAGTTTTACCCAGGCGGGCGAGAGTCTGGGGCTGCCGCGTTCCACGGTGTCCGAGCATGTGCAGGCGCTGGAAGAACTGCTCGGCGCGCGTCTGTTGCAGCGCACCACACGTAAAGTGCAGGCGACCCAGGACGGGCGCGTGTTGTACGAGCGCAGCAAGGACCTGCTCGCGCATATGGAGGAACTCGAAGGGCTGTTTCGCCAGGACGAAGCGCAACTGAGCGGGCGCATCCGCGTCGACATGCCCAATGTGATGGCGCGGGAACTGATCCTGCCGCGCTTGTCGCAGTTCATGGACGCGCACCCGTTGATCGAATTGGAGATCAGTTGCACCGACCGCCAGGTCGACCTGCTCGCCGAAGGCTTCGACTGCGTACTGCGCGTCGGCGCCCAACCGGACCACAGCGTGGTCGCACGCGTGCTGTGCCGCATGCCGATGATCAACTGCGCGAGCGCGGGTTACGTGCAACGTTACGGCGTGCCCGCGACCTTGGCCGATCTGGCGCAGCATCAATTGGTGCATTACGTGCGGCCGTTGGGTTCACGCTCGGCCGGTTTCGAGTATCAGCAAGGCAACAAGGTGCAGCGCATCCCCATGGCCGGGCGGGTGACGGTCAATAGCACAGATGCGTATCGCGTGGCGTGCCTGGGCGGTTTTGGCATTACTCAGGTGCCGGCCTTGGGTATTCGTGACTTGCTCGCCAGTGGCGAGTTGGTTGCCCTGCTCCCGGACTACCCGGCGCCGCCGCTGGATGTGTCCTTGCTCTACGCGGGCCAGCGGCATTTGCCGTTGCGGGTGCGCGTGTTCATGGACTGGTTGGCGGCCACCCTGCAAGCCCATCTTTAACGGCGCGCCGACAGTTGCTGCGGCGCCAGGAACGCGTCGTGAAAGTAATCCCGGAACGCCTGCATCGCCGGGGTAAATGCCCGCTCGCGGTGCCAGGCCAGTCCGACGCTCATGGGCGTGACCGGGTCGGTGACGGTCAGGGTTTCGATGCGCTTGCCTTCCAGTGACCACGGGCGGTGCACCAAGTCCGACAGAATCGCCACGCCGCTGCCATTGGCGACCATGCTGCGTACTGCCTCCACCGAACTGGTGCGCAGTCGCACCTTAGGCGTTTGCCCGGCCTGTTCCCAATAGCGCATGGCGCTGTGTTCGGCTTCATCGACGGTCAGCAGGATGTAGGGCTCTTGCGCCACATCCGCCAGGCTCACGGCGCCGCGCTCGCACAATGGGTGATGGCTGGGCAGCCACAGGCGACGTTCCGAGTTGAACAGAATCTCGGAAACGATCGCCGGGTGAGTCAGGTTGGCGGTGAGCACCACGGCCATGTCGAACTGGCCGTCGAGCAGACCTTGTTCGATCGCCTGGCGTTCCTGCTCGAAGACCTCGATGGTCACGTCCGGATGCCAATGCTCCATGCGCTGCAAGTGATGGGGCAGGAAGTAACCAAGCACGGTGTAACTGGCCGCTACCCGCAGCACGCCGCTGGCGCGGTAGTCGGGCAATGGACTGTTCAGCGCATCGTCCACGCTGCGCACAATTACATAGGCGCGGTTGAGAAAGTGCCGCCCGGCATCGGTCAAGTTCATGCCTTGGGCCGAGCGCACAAACAGTTGCACGCCGAGCATCGCCTCCAACTCCTTGATCGCCGTGGTCACCGCCGACTGCGAGATGTTCAGGTGGATCGCTGCCTGGGAAATCTGGCCGATCTCAGCGGTGGCGACGAAGTAGCGGATTTGGCGCAAGGTCAGCGACATGAGCGATATCTGTTTTTCAGAAGATAGGGCATCTGATAATAGATCTTCCCAAGGGGTCAAGGCGCAGCCTACTTTTCCAACATCATTTCTGGCGGAGCGACCCCGATGCAGGCAGTGGATTTCAATTCGGACATGGGCGAAGGTTTCGGCCCCTGGACCATCGGTGATGGCGTCGACGCGGAGCTGATGGCCTACATCAGCTCGGCCAATATCGCCACCGGCTTCCACGCTGGCGACCCCGGGACCATGCGCCGCACCGTAGAACGCGCCAAGCAACTGGGCGTGGCCATCGGCGCCCATCCCGGCTTTCGTGATCTGGTCGGCTTTGGCCGTCGGCATATCAACGCACCGGCCCAGGAACTGGTGGACGATATGCTCTACCAACTCGGTGCCCTGCGGGAAATCGCCCGCGCCCAAGGCATGACGCTGCAACATATCAAGCCTCACGGCGCGCTCTACATGCACCTGGCCCGTGACGAAGAAGCGGCCCGGCTGCTGGTGCAAAACCTGCAACTCATCGAACCGACGCTGTTGCTGTACTGCATGCCCAACTCGGTGATCTGGCGGGTGGCCAAGGAGTTGGGGCAACCGGTGGTCCGGGAATTCTATGCCGATCGTGAGTACGATCTGACGGGCTCCATCGTGTTTACTCGCACTGTTCGCGCGCTTGATCCTGCAACGGTGGCGGCACGAGTCCTGCGGGCTTGTCAGACGGGGTTGGTGCGCACCGTAGAAGGCGAAGACCTGTTTATCGAATTCGATTCCATCTGCCTGCACAGCGACACTCCCGGCGCCCTGGAACTGGTGGAAGCCACCCGCGAAGCCTTGGACCAGGCGGGTATCACGGTCAAAACACCCTAATAAGATCGATCCCTTACTTTTTTGCCTGCCTTTCCATAACCATTCCAAGAGGAAGCGACATGGCTGAAACGACCCCCATCCGCTACAGCTTCGGCGGTGATGAACACCTGTTTGCCGAGGTCAGCGACAGCATGTCGTTGGAGGCCTTTTTCAAGGGCATGGCGGTGACCCGAGCGGTGGAGCGCCTGGCGCTGGAAGGCGTGCTGGATGTGTGCCTGGCCAACGCCTCGTTCCAGATCCGTTTCGACCCCGACCGCATCGCGCCCCATGTGTTGCTCGACGCCGTGCAAAGCGCCGAAGCCCAGGCCGTGGCCGAACGCACCTTGCGCACGCGCATCATCGAAATCCCGGTGCTGTACAACGACCCCTGGACCCATGAAACCCTGATGCGTTTTCGCGATCGCCATCAAGACCCCAGCGGCACCGACCTGGAGTACGCCGCGCGCATCAATGGTCTGGCGGATGTGGACGCGTTTATCGCCGCTCACAGCGGCGCGCCGTGGTTTGTGTCGATGGTCGGGTTTGTCGCGGGTCTGCCGTTCATGTTCCAAATGGTCGAGCGTGAGCGGCAGTTGCAGGTGCCCAAATACCTGCGCCCGCGCACCGACACGCCCAAACTCACCCTCGGCCATGGTGGCTGCTTTGGGTGTATCTACTCGGTGCGCGGCGCTGGCGGTTACCAAATGTTCGGCGTGACCCCGGCGCCGATCTACGACCCGGCGCAGCAGTTGGCCTACCTCAAGGAGCACATGGTGTTCTTTCGCCCCGGTGACATCGTGCAGTTCAAGCCCATAGAACGTGATGCCTACGACCTGGCCGTCGCCGAGGTGGACGCAGGACGTTTCGACCTGCGCATCCGCCCGGTGGAATTTTCCCTCGACGCCTTTCTGGCCGACCCGGTGGGCTATCCGAAAACCCTGCAGGAGGCGCTGGCATGATCAAAGTCCTCAAACCCGGCCTCGCCACCTCTGTGCAGGACCTTGGCCGCGAAGGTTATTACCACTTGGGCATTCCGCCGTCGGGGGCGCTGGACCAATACGCGCTGAGCGCGGCCAACCATCTGGTGGGCAATCCGGTCGGTGCGGCGGGCCTGGAATGCACCTTGATCGGGCCTGAATTGGAATTCCAACAGGATGCGTTGGTGGCACTCAGCGGCGCGCTCATGTCGCCGCGCCTTGACGGTGAAGTGGTGCATCAGGACACCGCGTTCCAGGTGCGTGCCGGGCAGGTGCTGCGTTTCGAATTTCCCAAGGCCGGCGCACGGACTTACCTGGCGGTGGCCGGCGGCATTGATGTGCCCGTGGTGCTCGGCAGTCGCTCCACTTACACCCTGGGCGCGCTTGGAGGGTTTAAAGGTCGGCGCTTGCAGGAGGGTGATGAATTGCCCATCGGTGAGCTCTGCGGGCAGGGGCGGGCGGGCAACAGTTTGCCCATGGCCTTGCGCCGGTCGGTAGGGGGCGATATCACCCTGCGTGTGGTGCCTGGCCTGTATTACGAGCGCCTGACCGGTGCCGCCAAAAGCAGTTTTTTCGCCGAACCGTGGACCGTGGGTTCCGAAGCGGACCGCATCGGCTATCGCTTCAAGGGCGGTAGCGCGTTGAGCTTTGAACCACGGGAACAGCCGTTTGGCGCGGGCTCGGATCCGTCGAATATTGTCGACAGTTGCTACCCCATCGGTTCTATCCAGGTACCGGCGGGGCTGGAGCCGATTGTGTTGCATCGAGATGCAGTGTCGGGCGGAGGTTACGCGATGATCGGCACGGTGATCAGTGCCGATCTGGATTTGATCGGGCAGATGCAGCCCAACCAGCGCGCGGGGTTTGTGGCGGTGACGCTGGAGGAGGCCCTTGAGGCGCGGCGGGTGTACAAGAAGCGGCTCAAGGCAATGACGGGACTTTTCAACAACTGACACAACACACATCCAACTGTGGGAGGGGGCAAACCCCCTCCCACAGTTTCAATCTATGTTGTGTCAGAAAAGTTGGGTGAACAGCCAGTAGAGGCTGCCAGACAGAAGAATCGCCGCCGGCAACGTCAGCACCCACGCCATCAGCAAATTGCGGATCGTCCGCATCTGCAACCCAGCACCATTGGCCACCATGGTCCCCGCCACACCGGATGACAGCACATGGGTTGTCGACACCGGCAACCCATACATATCTGCGGCCCCGATGGTCAGCATCGCCACTGTTTCCGCCGCCCCACCTTGGGCGTAGGTCATGTGGGTCTTGCCGATTTTCTCGCCCACCGTGACCACGATGCGCTTCCAGCCGACCATGGTGCCCAGGCCAAGCGCAATGGCCACCGCGATCTTCACCCAAAGCGGAATAAAGCGCGTGGCGTTGTCGATCTGTTGCTTGAACAGCTGCAGTTTGTCTTGGGTGTCGGCGTCGAAATTGCCGACCTTGCCCTTGTCCATCAGGCGAATGGTTTCGCTGGTCAGGTACATGTCGTTACGCACGTTGCCGACCGCCTCGGCGGGGACTTTGGCCAGGGAGCCGTAGCCTTTGACTTCTTCGCCGATATGCCCGGTGAGCGCGGCGAGGGCCGGCACCAGGTCCGGTGTGGCTTGCTTGGTGCGTACGTAGGTCGACAGGACGGGGCGCGGGTCGCCGGGCAATGCCTGTGCCGTGGTTTTCATCAGGGCGGCCTGGGTCACTTCGGCCACCGCCGCGAACTGCAACGACTGCTCGGCGGGCATGGTGCGGTTCAACGCATAGGCCATGGGCAATGTGCCGACCAGAATCAGCATGATCAGGCCCATGCCTTTCTGCCCATCGTTGGAGCCGTGGGCGAACGACACGCCGGTGCAGGTGGCGATCAACATGCCGCGAATCCACCACGGCGGCGGAGTGTTGCCTTTGGGCGCCTTGTACAGCGATCGGTTCTTCACAAAGGCGCGCATGGCCAGCAGCAACAAGGCTGCAAACACAAAGCCGATCAAGGGGGACAGTAGCAACGCATAACCAATCTTGGTCGCCTGGGCCCAATCTACCCCGCTGGTGCCGTCACGCCCGTGCATCAAGGCATTCGCCACGCCGACGCCGATGATCGAACCGATCAGCGTATGGGATGACGAGGCCGGTAAACCTAGCCACCAGGTGCCGAGGTTCCACAGGATCGCAGCGATCAGCAGGGCGAAGATCATCGCGAAACCGGCCGATGAGCCCACCTGCAAAATCAGCTCCACCGGCAGCAGGGCGATGATGCCAAACGCCACCGCGCCGCTGGAGAGCAGCACGCCGAGGAAGTTGAAAAAGCCTGACCACACCACCGCAAAATGCGGTGGCAGCGAGTTGGTGTAGATCACCGTCGCGACGGCGTTGGCGGTGTCGTGGAAACCGTTGACGAACTCGAAGCCCAGAGCGATCAACAACGCGACGCCCAGCAGCAGGAACGGCGTCCAGGTGGTGACCACCGTGCCCAGTTCGTGCATGTCATGCATCAGGCTGTAGGCGGTGAACAACAGTCCCATGGCGAGGACGGCGAAGAAAATGATTACGGTCACCAGGCCAGGTTTCTTGTCCAGGCGCGGTTTTGAATCGACGGAAGATGAGTGCGTGGAGGCAGTCAGGGAAGGGGTGGCCATGCCGGAGCATCCAGGTGATGAAGGATGTCGTTCATAGTCATTGCAGAATGTTACAACGGTGCTGCCGCAGGTCAGTGTTTGGTCAATCAGGCACGCCATTAGTCTGTCTTGCAGCGCACACAGCCGCGAAACTCATAGACACCACCGATCCCTGTGGGAGATGTCGAGCTTCAGCGAGGCTTCGATAGCGGCGGCAGGGCTGGCAGAGGTGTTGGCTGACACACTCTCATCGGGAGCAAGCCGCCTCCCACAGCGGATCTCATTTCAATTTGAAAATCTGCGAAACGCCCAACGCCCGGCAATCAAGGTAAAGGTCGCGACCAGCGCCACCAAAATCCAGAAGCCTTCCGGGTCTTGTGAAAGCGGCACGCCGCCGACGTTCATGCCAAAAAAACCGGCGATGATGTTGATCGGCAGTGCCAGCACCGTCACCACCGTAAGGGTGAACAGTGTGCGGCTGCTTTGCTCGTTGAGGTTGGCGGCGATCTCTTCCTGCAACAGTTTGATGCGTTCGCCCAGAGCCGTCAGGTCGTTGATGATCAGCGCAAACTCTTCGGTGGATTTGCGCAACTCCTTCACGTCTTCCTTTTGCAGCCATTGCGGCGGTCGGTTGAGCAGGCGCAGCAACGAGCCCGGCTCCAACGCCAGCAAGCGTTGCAGGCGCACCAGTACCCGGCGCGCGGCACCCAGTTCGGCGCGGTTGGTGGACAGGCGCGAGGACAGTAATTGGTCTTCGATATGGTCGACGCTGATGCTGGTCTTGCGCACGATCTGCGTCAGCACTTCGCCCTGGTCGCGCAGCAAATGCACCAACAGTTCCAGTGGCGAGCGAAAGTGTTCTCCGGCCTTTACCGACGAGCGCAACTTGTCCACCGAGTGCAACGGTTGCAGCCGCGCGCTGATCAACAGGCGGCTGCGAGCGCATACCCACAGCGTGGAAATATCCGACGAGACCATGCTGCTGAAGTTGAACACCACGTCGTTGACCACCGCCAGCAAGGCCGAGTCGACGTGTTCGATGCGGGTGGAGCGCGAGCCCTCGTGAAGGGCCTCGAAAAACTCTTCAGGCAGTTCCAGGTGCGCCTGCATCCAGCGCTCGCAGGCGGCGTGGGCGAGGTTCAGGTGCAGCCACAAGAACTCCTCCGGGTCCTGCGGTTGCTTCAATGCCGCCAGGGCGGTAGCCGAGTCAATCTGCTCCCCCTTAACACCTGGGCGAAAACGAAAACCGTAAAGCAAGCCAAACAGATCGGAGTCCTGATGGCTGTGATCGATGCTGTGATTCATGGAGGCTCGCAGAGAAAAGGCCTGTAGGACATTTCACAGGTCGCGTGGCGAATAATTACAGGGTTATTTGACATTTTTATGACAGTCGTTGGTTTATTTCGCATTCGTGACATTTTATTGACCATTTGTCCGAATCCCTTCAAGAAGGCTCTATTCCGGCCGATTCAGCTCATTAACAACCGTTAGGGATGTGCGGTGTCTTTGTCGACAGGGAGGTCAAGGCGTGCACACGCCACTTACCTGTATCGAGGCTTTCCCCGATGAATGTTTTGCGAACCTCCTTGAGAGCACAAATCCTGTCGCTGCTCGGTGGCAGCTTGCTGGCGATATTGTTGATCGCCCTGGCCTGTTTCAACTTCCTCTCCAACGGGGTGCAGAGTTATCGCAGTTTGATTGACGGGCCGTTGCTCACTTCGCAATTGATCGACGAAGCCAATCTGCAGTTCAAGGTGCAGGTGCAGGAATGGAAAAACGTGCTGCTGCGCGGCAAGCAGCCTCAGGATATGGAGAAATATTGGGGCCAGTTCCAGGACCGCCAGCGCGATGTGCAAAGTATCCTCGCTCGCCTGGTCACCCAGACCAGCAGCGACGCGCCGTTGAGCCGACGCATCGAAACCCTGCGCCTGGAGCACCAGCAACTGGGCGTGGCCTATCAGAAGGGCCGTGATGCCTATATGGCGGCGGGTGGTGATGCAACCGTCGGCGATACGGCAGTCAAAGGCGTAGACCGCGCCGCCAGTGAGCAGATGAGCGCTCTGGTCAGCGACCTGCGTGCCCAAGGCAGCCAGCAATCTCAGGCCATCAGTGCCTACGCCGAGCGCACCGTGCTGGTGGGGCTGGCGATTATGTTGCTGTCTGGTGTGCTGATCGGCCTGTTCAGCCTGTGGCTGATCAACCGCAACCTGATCCTGCCGATTCGTGGCTTGATCGACTACGTCACGCAACTCAGCCACGGCCGCTTTGCCGAGCGCGTGGCCAGCCGTCGCCAGGATGAACTGGGCCACCTGGCCGCCGCCGCGAATACGCTGCGCGACTTCCTCGCTGAAACCTTCAGCCGCTTGCAGCGCAGCGCCACCGACTTGGTCAGCGCCAGCGGCGAGTTGAACTCGATTGCCGGCCTGATGGCTACCGGCACCCAAGAACAATTCAACCGTACCGACCAAGTGGCCACGGCCATGACCGAAATGTCGGCCACCGCCCAGGAAGTCGCACGCCACGCTGCCAGTGCCTCGCGCGCGGCCGACGAGGCAGATCACTCGGCCCGCGAAGGCGGTGAAGTGATGAAGGTCACCATCGCTACCATCGGCCAGATGCGCACGGAAATCCTCAACACCGGCACCATCATCCGACGCCTGGAAGCTGACAGCGTACGTATCGGCAAAGTGTTGGAAGTGATTCGCGGCATCGCCGAGCAAACCAACCTGCTGGCGCTCAACGCCGCTATCGAGGCGGCGCGGGCGGGCGAGGCGGGGCGTGGTTTTGCAGTCGTCGCCGATGAAGTCCGCAGCCTGGCGCAACGCACGGCCGCGTCGATCATCGAGATCAACCAGATTATTCAGGCGGTGCAGACCGGCGCGATCGATGCGGCCGAGGCGATCGTCAGCGGCCAGTCGTGCAGCGATGACAGCGTGGAAAAAGTCAGCCAGGCCGGCGCCATGCTCGACCACATCACTCAGGCGGTGGAAGCGATCCGCGACATGAACCGCCAGATCGCCACGGCGGCCGAGGAGCAGACGTCGGTCGCCGAGGACATCTCGCGCAATATCACCCAGATCACCACCGTGGCCACGGCCAACCTCGACAACGTGCAACGCACCGAAGCCGCGAGCCACAATCTGCGCGGTTTGTCCGGTGAGTTGAATGAGGTGACGGCGCGCCTGGGCGCCTGATCAGCCGGTTGGCAGGCTGAAGCTAAACATCGTGCCGTGCTCCGCGGTGGTGGACACTTTGAGTTCACCGCCATGAGCTTCGGCAATCTGCTTGACGATATACAACCCCAGGCCCAGGCCGGCCTGGGGCGTGTTCGTCGCTGGGCGTGAGTAAGGCTCAAAGAGCCGGGGCAAGGCTTGCGCGCTTATCTGGCCGGCGTTTTTCACTGACAGGTGGAAATGGTCGTCCTCAACCTGCGCGCGCACCTCCACCGGGCCGTCATGGCTGCCATGGTGAATGGCATTGGCCACCAGATTAGAGAGCAACTGCGCCAAGCGGTCGCGGTCGCCACTGACCCCTTGCAGATCACCGATATCCGCACGAATCTCGCGCTGCGGGTGCACGCTCTGCACTTCCGATACCACATGCTGCAACGCCGCCTGTAACCCCTGGCAGTCGCCGATGTTGAGTGGGATGCCGCTGCCCATGCGGCCCCTGGCGAAATCCAGTACGTCTTCCACTAACTGCGCGGCGCGTCGGCCGCTGGTGAGAATGTGCCGCACGAGGGTATCGGTGGCGGGGTCCGGGTATTTACGCAGCAGTCGTTCGGCACCGAAGTTAATTGCAAACAACGGGTTGCGCAGGTCATGGCCGAGCACGGCGATAAATTGCTCGCGCAGTTCGGCGGTACTGCGTTCTTCCTGCAATTGCGCTTGTGTTTGCTGCGCGGCTTCTTCGGCTTCGATCTGCAATGACAACACCCGCGCAAACGATTCCATGGTCGATCGGATCGTGCTGCTGCGCAGCATGGCGGGATTGGGGTCCAAGGCGCAGATCGTGCCGAAGAAGCGCCCGTCGGTGCGGAATACCGGCACCGAAATGTAGCTTTCGAAGTGGTACAGGCGCGGTGTGTGGTGGTCGTGGTAGATCGGGTCTTCGCTGGCCTTGTCGATCACCACGGAGATATGGGAACCGCGAATCTCGTGGCAAATGGTGGTGGTCAGGTCCAACTCGCCTCCGATGCCGAGGCCGAATCCCAGGCGGTCGAGTACGGCGCAGGCGGTCCAGGTTTCGTCGGTCACCCGCGCAACGGCGGCAAAGCGCAGGCCAGTCATGTCGCTGATCACTTGGAGCATTGCGGGAACGGCACTGATTCGGCCAATGGTGGCAATGTCTACGGCTTTTTGCTCCATGACGTGTTCTCGGTGTGCTGTGCGATGGCGTAATGCCCTGGCTGATGCGGGGAAGTCTAACGACCTTGAATTGAGTCGGGGGAATTTGATTCATTGCGACGGCGCTTTTTCCAGGCATTACTGACGAGCGCCCATAAAAAAACCGCGCCACCCGAAGGTGGCGCGGTTTTGAGGATTCAACTCAGGTGTCTTGCTTGTTTTCCAGCACGGCACCGGTCTTGGCGTCGAGCTTGACTTCAAACTTCTTGCCAGCGGTGTCGGTCAGGTCTACTTCGTAGACATATTGATCGGCTACACCGTGTTTGTTGTCCAGCTCGGTGTCGGTAATTGTCGCGCCAGGGTGAGTGGCTACGGCCGCGGCGTTGAGCTTGTCAAAAGGCATCACTGCGCCGGATTTGACCAGGCCTTCAATATGATCCGGACGAACATCCGCTTGGGCCAGGCCGGCAGTCAGCGTCAGGGCAGTTGCGGCGAACAAAGTGGTCAAAGTTTTCATGGTGTATGTCCTTCTTTGGTGAGCTGTTTAAGTGGCGCCAGATTAACTGGCGCAACTTAATTCATCCTTAATGGCGCACTGACACCAACGATGCCTCAGTACTTATAGTCGTTGAGCAAATCCTGCACGCTGGACGACGGCCAGCGCTTGTAGAACTTCAGCAGCTCGGCGGCGCGGTTGGTGAAGATGCCGTCGACGCCGGCTTTCATCACTTTCTCGAAATCCACTGGCTCATCCACGGTGTAGACATGCACCAGCAGACCTTTGTCGTGGGTCAGCTTGTTCATTTCAGGCTTCACCAGGTCCGAATAGCTCTGGTCGCCGTGGTCGGTCAGCTCGGCGGATGGGCCGGTGCCGATGGCGCCGAGGCTCTTGGCTTCGTCGACCCATTTTTCGAACTCGGCGGCGTCTTTCGGTTCTTGCTTGGCGTAGTAGGCGGCCTTGGTTGGCTCGCCGGATTCGGCGAAGGTCTGCTTGGATTTCGGCTCGATGCTGCCTTCACCCACCCACAACAGCAGGATCTTCGGGGTGTTCGGCATTTCTTTCTGCAGCTCTTTGAGGCTGGCGGTCTCGAAGGTTTGCAGCACTACGCGGCCCTTGCCCTGGCCGACGCCGGTGTTGCTCTTGCCCAGCTTGGAGCCGGCGGAGCTCAACCAGCCTTTATCCAACAGCTTGTTTTTGAGGTCGGCTTCGATGCCCGGGAACTGCTTGGGCTCCTTGGTCTCGATGTACAGGCCGGGTTTGTGCTGCGGATTGCCTTCGGCGATCTTGATGATGTCGTCCAGGCTCAGGATCTTCAGACCGACGAAGCCTGGACGCGCGCGGTCCGGGTAGGCGGCGTTGAACCAACTGCCGGCATCGAGGCTTTGCAGTTCCTTCCAAGTGAATTCGTTGGCAGGCGCGTCTTTGCGCTCGGGAAACTTGGTGGCCACATCGGTGGTGCGCTGCAGGTTGTTGTCGTGCAGGGCGAACAACACGCCGTCCTTGCTGCGCTGCAGGTCCAGTTCCAGGTAGTCGGCACCCAGGTCGCGCGCAACTTTGTAGGCGGCGGCGGTGGATTCCGGAGCGTCGTAGGAGGCGCCTCGGTGAGCGATCACGGCAGGGTGGGGAATGCCTTCGTTGGTTGCCAATTCAGCCGGGCTGATCGGGTCGGCAGCCTGCGCCTGGCCAAGGCCGAGCATCAGGGCCAGCAGCAGGGCGCTCTTGGTAAACGTGACAGGCATATGCGAAGTCCTTTCGTGGAGGTAGCTTTTAGAAGGCCTCCTTTTTAACAATTGATTGCGAAAGGCGCTATCACCAAACCGACATTAACGTGCGCACCCGTCAATTTTCTCGGTTTTTTTGCCAGGCATTGCAGTACTCTTGACCGCAGCCGCCCCGCTAGAGGGCAGTACTTTCCGCCACGCGTGTAAACCATCTTTCCAGTCCCTGTGGGACTTTTCAGTGAGGTTTACCATGCGCATCACTTCCGAGCTCATCTGCCAGGCCGCCGACCAACTCCACGGATTTGTGGGCCTTAATCGCAAGACTGGCCAGTACATCGTACGTTTCAGCGAAGACTCCTTCGGCATGGACGTGGCCGATGACGGGATCATTCCTACCGCCGAATTTGTCTGGCTGCCCGCCCCCGAGCAGACCATGACCCTATCGCGTGAACGCATTCAGTTGCTGCTGGACCAAAACATCGATGACCGCATCAACATTACTGAGCCGCTGCGCGTGTATATGCGTCGGGTTGAGATTCCACAGATCAGTGCGTTGCGCAGTCTTGTGAGCTAGTTCGCTTCAAAACCGTAGGCCCGCTCCACCTTGCACACCCGTGTCTGAAATGCCGAGTACCAGGTGGCGCGGCCCAGCTCACGCACGTTCCGGTGCTCGGCCTGCTGCTTCCACGCCAGGATTGCCGCCTCGCTGCTCCAGTACGACACGGTAATCCCCAGGCCATCTTCCCGCGCCGATTCCACGCCCAGAAAACCAGGTTGCTGCCGTGCAAGTTCCAGCATGTGTGCGGCGGCCTCGCCGTAGCCGTGATCGCCCTCGGTGCGCAGTGAGCTGAAAATCACTGCGTAGTAGGGCGGGGTGGGTGTCTTGGCGATCATGCCGATTGCTCCTGGCACGCCTTGAGCAGGGCGATCGCCAGGGGCGGCGCGATGCCCTTGAGCGCCGCGCGTTCGGGCTGGAACAGAGTGGCGACGAAGAACGGATGGCCGAGCAATTCCACTGCTCGCAGGTCCCCTGCGCAGTCGTGGCCGGTGGCGATCAGATCGCCCTCCAGCAACGCGCTGGCGAATTCGGGGTTCACCCCGTAACGGCAACGATAACCTTCTTCAAGATCAAGGGTGCCGTAGGCCTCGGCGATGCGCGTGTAGGGCAATAAACGTACGGTGTCGGTCGCCTCCACCAGCGCGCAGGTCAAGGGTGTGATCACGGCGCGTTTTGCGTCAGGAGCCACTTCACCGTGTTCGGCGTCGGCCCAACCCAGCGCGTTACGGGCATATTCCAGCAATGCATGTTGAAAACCACCGCAGGTGCCGAGCAATGGTCGGCGCTGCTCGCGGGCAAAGCGGATCGCCCGCAGTGCGCCATCGGTATCCCGGTAAGGGGTGGCGGGTACACACCAGAAACCGTCGAAGTCGTGCAGGGATTCCGGCAGGGTGTCGGTGTCGAGCCAGTGCACATCAACAGTCATGCCCAGCGTATCGGCCGCCCGTTGCAGGGCCACGGGAATGGCTTGGTGCGCGGTGACATGCGGGTTGTAATCGCCAATCAGCGCGAGGCGTAAGGGGGTGGCTTTCATCGTGTGCGTTCCATGGCTTGTTGTGGGCTGAGGCGCACTATAGATTGGCGTTCACGCAATCAATATTGGCGTTTGCCCATATGCTCAATGCACCGACGCACTATTCAATTGACTACGCTGACCTTTCGCTGATCCTTGCACTTGTGCGCGGCGGCTCCCTGGCGCGGGCGGCAGCGTTGTTGCGGGTGGATGTGTCCACGGTGTTTCGCGCGATACGACGCTTGGAGGCGGCACTGGGCCAGACACTGTTTGAAAAAAGCCGCGCCGGCTACCTGCCCACCAGCCTGGCCAACAACTTGGCGCAGCAGGCTGAACGCGCCGAACTGGCCCTCGAAGCGGCGCGCATCGGGGTGGAGCAGGGGGGCGAGGTGATCAGCGGCACAGTGCGCCTGACCTGTACCGACTCGGTGCTGCAAGGTCTGTTGCTGCCAGCATTGGCGCAGTTCATGCCGGACTATCCTGCGCTGATCCTGGAACTCAGCACCTCCAATGATTTCGCCAACCTCAGCCGCCGCGATGCAGATATCGCCCTACGCCTGACCAAGACTCCGCCTGAGCATCTCGTAGGACGTTGCCTCGGCACCGTGTCGTACCAAGTCTACGCAAGCGCTGACTATGCCCGCCGTCATGCAGGCCGTGAACTGGCCGACCTGACCTGGATCGCGCCGGATGACTTCCTGCCCGATCATCCCACCGTCGCCTGGCGCCGCGAACACTTGCCGGAAATTCGGCCCAGCTATCGCTGCAACAGCATGTTGTCGGTGACTGAATTGGTACGGGCGGGAATGGGTGTGGCGGCGTTGCCGGACTTTCTGCTTGATGAGGGTCTGCAACCACTGGGCCCTGCATTGGCAGGGTATGACACGGCGCTGTGGTTGCTCACACGTCCCGATTGCCGGGCATTGCGCTCTGTGGTCACGTTGTTTGATGAGTTGGGACAGCATGTACGGTTGCCGGATCGTTAGGTTTTTCGTACGAAGTGCTCATGCATTTCGCACGTCAGGCTTTCGATATGCTCGGTCAGTTGCTTGGTCATCTCCGTCAGTCGGGTGTTTTGCTCCAGCAATTCCAGCAGCTGTTTGGTGGTCTGCGCGGCCTGGGCCTGGCGTTCGGTATTGGCAGTGGCCAAGGCTTCGCGATGCTGTGCGTCGGCGTCTGACTGCGCCTTGTCTCGCGCAGCCTGGCGAGTCTGGGCCAACAGGATCAGCGGCGCGGCATAGGCCGATTGCAGGCTGAACGCCAGGTTGAGCAGGATGAACGGGTACACGTCGAAGTGAGTGATGCCGGTCGCATTCAGAACCACCCACAGCACCACAATCGCGGTTTGCGCGCCGAGGAAGGTCGGGGTGCCGAAGAAACGGGCGAAGGCTTCGGCCTTCAGCGCGAAGGTATCGTTACCGAAAGTCGGCGCCAGGTGAGCGTGGGGGCGGTGGAAACGCATGTGGTCAATAGGTGCGGTTTCAGGCTTCTCTGGGGTCATGGCGGGCTCGGGTCATCACGGTTAAGACGTTGGTTCACTATAGTCCTGGCGACCTGTCTTACACATGAATAACCCAAATCCTACTTAGTGGCGGACACGGTCATTGGCAAACGCACTCACCGCCTGTAATGCCTCGTTAGTGCCTTGGCGTATTTGCAGGATCACGGTCCCGGCGCGGTTGGCCAAGTCCACGCCCTGGGCTGCACGGTCGCGGGTACCGTCCATGCTGTCGATGGCTTGGCGCGTTTCGTTCTGGATCATTGCGATCATGCTGGAAATTTCCGCCGTCGAACGGCTTGTGCGTGCGGCCAGTTGCCGAACTTCATCGGCCACCACGGCAAACCCACGCCCTTGCTCACCCGCGCGCGCCGCCTCGATGGCCGCGTTGAGCGCCAACAGGTTGGTCTGGTCGGCGATGCCGCCAATGGTGTTGACGATGGCGGTGATCTGCTGCGAACGCTCACCCAGCTTGGCGATCAGTTGCGAAGAACCGTCGATGTCTGAGGCAATTTCGCGCATGCCGTTGGCACTTTGCTGAATCACTTCGGCGCCTTTTTCCGCGATGTCCTGGGTGTTCAGGGAAATGTGATACGCCTGAGACGCGCTTGCCGCATCGGCGGCATGTTGCTCCACCTTGGCGGTCACGTCCGAGGCAAATTTCACCACTTTGCACAGGCGCCCGCTGGCGTCATATACCGGGTTGTAGTTGGCTTCAAGCCACACCGTCCGGCCGTTCTTATCCACGCGCTCGAATTGGCCGCTGAACAGCTCGCCTTGGTTGAGGCGCTTCCAGAACTCGGTGTAGGCCGAACTGTTGGCCAGCTCCGCAGAACAGAACAGGCGATGATGCTTGCCCTGGATTTGCGCGAGGCTATAGCCCATGCGCTGCAGGAAGTTAGCGTTGGCCGTGATGATGGTGCCGTCGAGGTTGAACTCGATCACCGCCATGGCCCGGTCGATCGCCTCCAATTTGGCGCTGGCTTCGCTCTCGGCTTGCAGGCGCGGGGTCACGTCCAAGGCGAACTTAACCACCTTTATCACGTGCCCTGCCTCATCACGGACTGGGTTGTAGCTGGCTTCCAGCCACACCGATTCCCCATTGCTCGCCTGGCGTTCGAACGTTCCGGATTGAAATTGGCCATTGCGCAGGTTCGACCACAACTGGTCATACTCGGCGCTGCGGGCGAACGCCGGTGTGCAGAACATTCGATGGGGCTTGCCCACAACTTGCTCTGCGCGATAGCTCATGGTGTTTAGGAAATTGTCATTGGCCCGCAATACATTGCCTTGCGGATCGAATTCGATCACCGCCATGGAGCGCTCGATGGCATCCAGCATGCTGGCTTGGTGGGAAACCGTGTGCTGCAGGGCGTTGATGGTTTTTTTATGGGTGTTGAATAGCATGGTGGCGGCTCGGGCAGGCAGAGTCTGAGTTTTCCATGTATAGGCGCCTGCCCCGTACGGCGCTCGGCCTACGGTTGACGTGCTCATTGTCGGCTTCCTGCTGCCGACAGAGGGAGGTGGAACAAGGGATTCAGAGTGATCAGATTGCCAAGAAGTTCGCCCCAAGGGCAGGACCTTTTTTGGTTAGGCGACAGATGGTGGCTCTGTGCTATCTCGGCGGGTGCGCTGGAGGCTGCATCAGGCCGAATAGGCGACTCTTTCGTCGCTGACATTCACCCGGTTGCGACCGTTATCTTTCGCTGCATATAGCGCTCGATCTGCCGCATTCAGCCACATGGCGGCGCTGGTGAAGGAGGGCTGGAAGTCCGCCAAGCCAATGCTCAGGCTCACGCGCAGCTCAGGGATGTGTGGGGCGCGGTAGTTGCTGAAGGTTTCGCGCATGCGCTCCATAACCTGTGCGGCTTCTTCTTGGTTCATTCGCGGAAGAATCACACAGAACTCGTCGCCCCCGTAACGTCCAGCCAAGTCGTTTTCCCGCAAGTGGCGCCTTAATTCCAAGCTCAACTGGCGCAGCACCGCGTCGCCGGCGATATGCCCATGAGTGTCGTTAATCTGTTTGAAGTGATCGATATCGATCAGCGCAATGGTGCCGTGGGTTTGTTGTTGCTGGCACTTGTGGAACTTGAGGTGCAACAAGTCTTTCCAGGACCCGTGATTGAGTAATCCCGTGAGGCTGTCGATGCGGCTCAAGGCACGGAGGGCGCGTTTGTGGTCCGAGAGTTTGATCGCCAATTGATAGCAGATCATGCCGATGGCCATGGGGTAGAAGGTCAGCATCGGCAGGCATGCGTAGACCTGGACCACGCTGATGCCAGGGTTGAAGTGCAGGCCAAACAGCAAAATCGCGACGCCGGCGCCGAGCAGTTGCGCCAGTGCTCCGCGTAACAGCAGGTATCTGCCGCCAGCGGCGACGTTGTTCATGGACACCATGGACAGCAAGGTCACGGTAGTTAACGGCGCGAACTGCAACGTCGCTACCCAAAAGCCGCTGAATAACGCGTCGTACACCAGATTGCGTCGCTCGGCGTCGTAGGGGACTTTGGCGCGGGTCGCCAGTTGATACGCGAGGTGCGGCCAGACAAAACCATTGGCCAACAGCGCTGCCCAGACCCACCCCGGCATCGCCAACGGATACAGGGCGGCTATTACACTGATGCTGCACATGGCAGAGCCGATGATTCTGGGCCTGTAGATGCGCCTGGCAAACGAGAGTCCTTTGCCTTGTCTGTTTTCCATAAAGTCCTGATTGAGCTGCTTTTCTACCTATATGAAGGCGCACGTTCGCTGGATGAACCGTTGATCGGATAAGGCCGATGAATATTGTCAGTTATTCCCGTGGGAATAATCAGTGTCCTTCCAGGCCATTTACGCAAAACAGAGGGCGAAAGCGTCAAATACGACCTTAAGTGTCGCTTACACAACAGGCATTATTGGGCGGGTGTGGGCCTGACTTCGTAGCCGGCCAGGAACAGGTCAATGGCGGACTCGATCACGCTGGCCTGGTTGGCGGCGTCCAAGGTTGGTTGTCCGAGGGTAATCTGCGGCCAGAATGCGAAGGCTTTGAGCAGACTCTGGATCTGATGGGCGGCAAATGCCGGGTCGGTGCAGGAGAGACGGCCGTCTTCCTGGGCGGCGCGCACCCACTGGGTGAAGCCTTCTTCGCGCTGGCTCAGGCGGGTAACCATGTCTTGCGCACGTTCCGGCGAATGAATGGTAGCCGCGATGGCGACTCTGGCGAGATCGAGGAAGTTGGCGTCCGACATCATCTTCATCTTTGCCTCCAGCAATCCGCGCAATTGCTCACGCAGCGGCCGGTCGCTGGCATAGCAGACGTCGAGCTGAGCGACGCTGCTGGCCCAGAGCTGGTGGAGAATCTCGGCGAACAACTCTTCCTTGCTGGGAAAGTGGTTGTACACCGTGCGCTTAGAAACGCCGGCGGTGGCGGCGATCTTGTCCATGCTGGTGACCTCGAAACCGTTATCGCGAAACTCAGCGATGGCAGCAGCCACGATGGCTTGGCGTTTGCGGTCGGTGAGGCGTTGAGGGGCAGTCATGGAGGGCGCTCAGCTCTTGAAGGAAAATTACACTCGGTAGTTTACTTGCTCTCGGTTTTGTTGCAATCTTGAAACTACACTGTGCAGTGTAATTTATGAGCGGACCGTAGGAGTCACTCTGCAATGGCCACCATCTCACCCCGCGTCGACCGCACGTCTGCAGCGCTCAAGCCAGCAGAGCAGGGCAAGGCGCACTTCAGCAACGACGCCCCTGTGCAACATGGCGGGCTTGGCAAAACGCTGCGTATTTTTTGGAACATGGTGTTTAACAAGCCGCGCACCACGCGACCGGTGGGGGCGATTCCGGTAGAGCCTCTAACGCGCGAGCAACTGTTGGCGGCGCCTGATCACAGCGTATTTCGCTTGGGGCATTCCACCGTATTGCTGAAAATGCGCGGTAAGTTCTGGGTGACCGATCCGGTGTTCGCCGAGCGTGCCTCCCCATTCAGTTGGGCCGGCCCCAAACGCTTCCATCAGCCGCCGATCAGCCTTGAAGAGCTGCCTGATCTCGAAGCGGTGATTCTTTCCCACAACCATTACGACCATCTGGACCGCAAGGCTGTCGTCCAATTGGCCAACAAGACCCGTCATTTTCTCGCACCGCTTGGCGTGGGTGACATTTTGATCAAGTGGGGTGTCGACGCCAGCAAGGTTCGCCAACTGGACTGGTGGCAGGGCACCGAGGTAGACGGCATCCGTTTTGTGGCCACGCCGGCTCAGCACTTTTCCGGGCGTGGCCTGTTTGATGCCAATCAGACCCTATGGTGTTCGTGGGTGATGATCGACGGTGCGCGGAGGATTTTCTTCAGCGGTGACACGGGTTACTTCGATGGCTTCAAGCGCATCGGCGAGCAATACGGCCCGTTCGATCTGACGCTGATGGAAACCGGTGCTTACAACGTTGACTGGCCCCATGTGCACATGCAGCCGGAGCAAACCCTACAAGCGCACATCGACCTCAAGGGCCGCTGGTTGCTGCCGATCCACAACGGTACCTTCGACCTGGCGTTTCATGCCTGGCACGAACCGTTTGACCGCATCATGGCGCTGGCTTGGGAGCGCAATGTGTCGATCACTACGCCACCCATGGGCCAGGCGTTTAGCTTGAATCAGCCTGAGCGTGGGTATGCATGGTGGCTGGAAGTTGAAACTCAAAAAGATGCACAAGAGCAGCTTTTGAGCTGATGGAAGAGGTGTGGGAAAAAGGAGTTTTCATGTTGTTTCAGGGCTGCGACACACGCCAGTGAAGGATGCGATGATCCCCGGAAAATCACGGTTCAGGGGGTAGTTTTGGTGGAAAAAAAATGCAGTAAACATCCGCGAACAGAGGCGGTTTGCCAGTTAGGGCAGCCGCTGGCTGCACTCATGGATATAGCCGGTCGGGCAACGTCGTGCCACGCTCCGTCCTCTGAGCAGCCCCCTCCCCGCAACATCGCTTTTTGTGGCGATCCACACGTTCAAGTCCATCCCAGGGATGGCGTCCTGATCCCCGGATATAACGCGCCGGCCCTGCCGATAAAACCTGTGCGTGACCCCTCATTGACGCTGATTGCCTTGAGCGGCATCGAACCCGAGGGACCGGTGATGGTGGAGGTGCCTCTGGTGCAGAACAACAGCACTTTTACTGCCCTCAGCATGCTGGCTGGCCGGCGCGTAGGTTTTGCCGACCGATATGAGCGCAACGGTGATCAAGAACCCCTCAAGCATCGGGCGCCGTTCCTGCGAGCGTTGGAGCAATTACGACAGGCCGGGGCGCTCCTTGTACCGGTGTCTGCACAACAGGTCGATGGCTCGCTGCAATTCGACCTCCACACGCGTAATGAAATCGACGACCTTATGACTGAGCATCGGCTGGATGCGCTGGTCTCGGACAGTCAGAGTGCCGCGTTCCATCAGGCTTGTTGGAGTGGATACCCAAGGCTGGGTGAGCCTTTGGGAGCCGGGGCTACGTTGTGGTTCTACGGTGCACGATGGTCGAAGGATTCACTGGCAGTCCTGGTGCAGGGGTATCGCAGTGTTCGTGGCCATGCAGATGCACGGTAGGGGCTGACTGTGGCGTCGGGCAATCCAACTCGTTGATCTCCCTACGTAGCGTGCGCCGGCATGAGACCTGGTTAAAGGTGCCGGCTAGTCCGCTGACTTGGATAGGCTTTACGCACCATTCGGTTGGGCATTGGGAGAATCTATTGATACGGTGGTTGAGCCCATCAGCCGAGACATGATGCCCTGTGCCACGGGTTCAGGTGGCGTGATATTAAGGCGGCGCGCACTCATTCCCCAGCCCGGCGCAAAGCCTGGGAAAAATACCAGACCTTCAGCCTCCAGCCGAAACGCCAGCGCCAGGCGCGTTGCATCATCGCTGTCACCCTGGCTTTCAAATCGTTGAATAGCCTCCACCGCCACACCGACATGACGGGCCAGGTCTTCCCGACTCCAGCCCAGCATCGCGCGGGCCTGTGCGCTGTGTTTGGCGGTGAATTGGTGCAGGACGATCTGCTGTTCTACGAAAGAGCTCATTGCCAGAGAGGACATGGGGTTTCTCCAGGGTTCGACGGGGGAGGACAAACTATACTGTGTTTTTGTACAGTTGTTTTGACCGCTCATCAACTGAATTTTTTCGATGGCTTTCAACCACTGGCTATTCCAACCCCGGCGCCTCCCGAATAATCAGGTGATCCAGGTTCTCGATATCCGCGCTGAACACCCCGAACGTTTGCTCGGGATTCTTCTTGCTGGGTACATGCTTGAGCTCTGGCGTCACCCCGTAGAAGAAGCAATACAGCGCACGCTGACTGTCCACTGCCGCCTTGATCTGTTCTAGGAACGCCGTGCGCTTGCGGTAGTTTTCGATGAGTTTTTTGCTCAGATAAACGTTGACCGAGTAGGGCTTCTTGTCGAGCCACACCTTCTTTTCGAAGTCGATGCGAAAGCTGCTGGTGTAGTCCTTGATCGCCTTGATCTTGCCCCAATAGATCAGGCCCTTGCTGTCTTGCAGGTATTCGATCTTCTTGAAAAACGTCCAGTAGGTCGCGGTGTGATCGCCGATTTTCAGCGGCATGCGCTTGAGCGTGTCCTTGTCGTCGATGTTGGACACGTAACATTCCACCGGGTGGGCGAATACGCTGGTTTTATCCGGGGTGGTGTCGCTGGAACTGACGGACGTGCTGGTTCGGTTTGAAGGTGTTTTCGCAGGTGACGCTGGGATTTGAGCTTCGGCACCGGTCACCGGAGTGTTGCGCGGGTACGTTCGTCGGGTCAGTACAAATTCCGACGGGAAATGGTCTTCGCGCTCGTCTTCAGTTTCCCCCGCGGCGCCCCTGTGCGTGCTGGCATAGCGGCAGCCCTCGATATGCTGGGTGCTGGTTTTGTTCTTGAAGTGCGGCGTGCGCACATAGTTGACGTTTTTTGCATTGAATGTGCTCAACGCATTGCCCGTATCGAACGTCCCTCGGCACGCATCGTTGGGGCAGAGGAAGTGGTCAGTGTCGGAGTTGTAGGCGGCAGTTTCGTCGAAATTCAGGTCACGCACGTCGTAGATCGACAGCTTGTCATCGAGACTCAAACTGTAGGCCGTGTCGAATTTCATGAGGCTCGGGTCCGTGAGAAGTTTCGCTATTAATAGCGGGATCCCATGTAAATATCAGCAAGAACCTGCAACCCGCCGCCCACTCAGGAAACACAAGGTGCCACCCACAGCTGTCAGTGCGCCCAAGGCATAGAACATGCTGGTGGGCGCCGCATTGATCAGCAAGTACCCACAAATCACCGGGCTCAACGCTCCGCCAAAGGCGGCCAGGTTCTGTGCACCGTAGTAACTGCCGCGCAGGGTGTCGGGGGCGATGGTGTCGATGAACAGGAACTCCGAGGGGTAGATGATCATCTCGCCCAAGGTGAATACAAACATCGCCAGGCACCAGGTGACCAAGCTGTCCGCCAGGCTGAAACCGATCAAACCGGCAATGAACAGCAACGTCCCCAGCACGATCCAGTAGCGCAGTTGTTCACGCTTGAGAAACCGGCCTATCTGGTACTGCATCAAAATCACCGTAATGGCATTGCATGCCAGCACCGCCGAGAGAATCTTCAGAGCTTGCGCAGGCTTGTAGGCCACCAGCAGAAATTGTGACAGATACAGGGTGTAGCGCCCGTGGACAATGGTGCTTAACAGGCTGCCACCGGTGAACAGAATCAATGCACGGTCGTTGCGCAATGTGCGCAGGGTGCTGAGAAAGCTCAGCGGTTTGTTGCTTTCGTCCCGTTGAGTCGGTGGGATGCCGATCATCAGGAACACACTGCAGAAGGCAATTGCGCTGGCGATCAGGAACGGCGCCAACTGCATGTGCCCCGCAATTACTACACCCACCATGGGGCCCGTGGCGTAGCCGACGTTGGTGAGGGTGTAGCGCAGGGAAAACACCTTGGCACGCTCACCCACTGGCAGGTTTTCGCTGATGATCGCTTTGGAGCCAATCAGGAACAGCGCCGACGCGGCTTCGGTGATTACCAGGGTCAGTGTGGTCAGGTAGAGGTTGCTGGCAAAGGTCAGCAACAGAAAACCGATGGCGCTGGAGAGCATGGCCAGGATCAGCAGCTTGCGCTTTTCCAGGCGGTCGATGATGTAGCCGCCGTACAGGCCCAGCAGCGTGGCGATAAACACGGCGATCCCCATCAGCAGACCGATGTCCTGCTGGTTGAGGCCCAGGCGCGTGCTCAGCAGCAGGGCCAGCAACGGGCTGGTCATGGCGCGGCTGACCACGATGGTCACCGAGCAAATCATCAGGCGGCGGATTACCAGGGAGTAGGTGGCCACGGTGGGGCGGATGTCCTTGTTATCTTTTTTGAACAACAAAAATCCAGTGTGGGAGGGGTGCTTGCCCCCGATAGCGGTGTACAGCCAAGCATCAGGTGACAGAACCACCGCCATCGGGGGCAAGCCCCCTCCTACATTTTTTAGACCGAGTTATTGGCCAGCGTTAATGGTGATCTTCTCGACCGCCCCTTGCTCCAGATCCCACTTCTTCAAAATCTTGCCGTAGGTCCCATCATCAATCATGCCCTGCAGGGCCTCACTGATCGCGGTCACCAGCTCAGTGTTGCTTTTCTCAATCCCCAGCCCGGTGAACTGCTTGGAAATCGCCAACCCAACCGGCTTGTACTTACCTTTATCCAACGACATCAGATAAGGAATCGTCTCGCTGCCCTGCATCGCCGCATCCAACCGGTTCTGCTGCAACTGCGCCCGCGCATCCGCCGAACCTTCAGTCCCGATCACCACGATTGCCGGTTTACCGGCCGCTTCGCAGTTTTCCTTGCTCCACGCGGCAATTTCCGACGGCCAAGTAGTCCGGCGACTGGTGCCGACTTTTTTACCGCACAGGTCAGTCAGTTCCTTGATCTCTTCACGCTTGGCCAGGGTGTACAGCTGCGGGCCACTGGTGAAGTAGTCGATAAAGGTTACGGATTTCTGGCGTTCGGCGGTGTCCGACATGCCCGACAGCACGATGTCCACGCGCTTGGTGGTCAGGCCGCTGAGCATTTGCTCGAAGCCGGTTTCCTGCCACTTGATCTTCACGCCCAGGCGCTCGGCCAGAGCGTTGCCCAGGTCGAAGTCAAAGCCGGTGAGTTTATTGGTGGCCGGGTCCTTGAAATCCATCGGCGGGTAGTTCGGCACGATAGCCGCGCTGATCTCACCCTTGTCCTTGATGGCCGCCGGCAAGGCCGCGAATACACAGGTGGAGGCCATCAGGCCTGCGAGCATCGTTGGGATAAACAATTTTTTCATGGGGGCGTCCTCGTTAGTTTTTTAGTTAAGTGCGAACGGCAGAAATAAAGCTTTGGGTACGCGGGTTTTGTGGGCTTATTAGAATTTCTTCGGGGCTGCCGGCTTCCACAATCTGGCCGGCGTCCATAAACACCATGCGGTTGGACACTTCACGGGCGAAGCCCAATTCATGGGTGACCACGATCATGGTCATGCCGGTGGTGGCCAAATCGCGCATCACCGACAGCACTTCTCCTACCAGCTCCGGGTCGAGGGCTGACGTGGGTTCGTCGAACAACATCAGCTTGGGACGCATCGCCAGCGCACGGGCAATTGCCACGCGTTGCTGCTGGCCGCCGGACAATTCCACCGGATAGGCATTGCGTTTGTCCGCCAGGCCCACGCGGGCCAGCAGTTCCAACGCATCTTCGATGGCTTCCTTGGGCGAGCGCTTGAGCACCTGGCACGGGCCTTCGATGATGTTTTGCAACACGGTCATATGCGGGAACAAATTGAAGCGCTGGAACACCATGCCGGTGGCCAGGCGCTGTCGGGCGATCTGCGATTCGTTCATCTCATGCAGCTTGTTGCCGACGACCCGGTAACCCACCAGTTCGCCGTCGACCCACAGGCCGCCCTTATCGATTTTTTCCAGTTGGTTGACGCAGCGCAGCAGCGTGCTTTTACCCGACCCGGACGGGCCGATGATGCACATCACTTCGCCTTGCTCGACTTCGATATTGATGTCGCGCAGCGCGTGATACTGGTCGTAATACTTGTTCAGGTTGACGGCCTTGACGATGCTTCTCATGGGGCAAATCTCCTCAACCCAAACTTACGAACGCTTGCCGGCGCCGCGAGCGAAACGACGCTCCAGGCGGCTCTGGCCAAATGAAAGAACAGTCACCACCGCCAAGTACCAGATACCGGCAACGATCAGCAGCTCCATGACCCGGGCGTTGGCGTAGTAGATGTTTTGCGCGTTGTGCAGCAGCTCCGAGTACTGGATGACGCTGGCCAGGCTGGTCATTTTCACCATGCTGATGAACTCGTTGCCGACAGGCGGAATGATCACGCGCATGGCCTGCGGCAGAATGATCCTACGCAGCGCTTGCAAGCTCGGCATGCCGATGGACTTGGCGGCTTCGTACTGGCCCGTGTCCACTGACAGCAAACCGGCGCGCACCACTTCGGCGGTATAGGCACCCTGGTTGATGCTGAGGCCGAGCAGGGCGGCCACGAACGGCGTCATCAGGTCAACGGTGTCGATGCTGAACAGGCCGGGAATCGCGATTACCGGGAAAATCAGCGCCAGGTTGAACCACAGCAACAGCTGCAAAATCAGCGGTGTACCGCGGAACAGCCAGGTGTAGGTGATGGCCACATAGCGCAGAATCGGGTTGGCCGACATGCGCATGATTGCCGTGATCACGCCGATCACCACACCCAGCGCCATCGCCAGAATCGACATGACGATGGTATTCACCAGGCCCCATAGAATGGCCTCAGACGTGAGGAACTGACCGATGTAGGACCATTCGATCTGGCCATTGGCGAAGGCGCGCAACAGTGCGGCCAACACAATCACTATCAACGTGGCAAAAAACATCCGTCCGTAATAGCGGCGCGGCACGTGTTCGTACTGGGTTATGTCGAACTGGTTCTCGGACAGCTTGCGCTCTATTTCCAAGCGCTCGGCCGGGGTTTGGTTCATGGTGATTCTCCAAAACTGATGACGCTACTACTGATGTACTCGGTCCAAATGTGGGAGCGGGCTTGCTCGCGAAAGCGTCAGCCCCCGCACCACACCTCTGACAGGCTTAAATCCGAAAGCCCTGATAGCTCTCAGCCCACTGCTGCTGAGCCGCCAATGCAATCTTCAAACGTCCAATCTGCTCTCGAACCCGCTCCGGTGCCGTCCCACCCCAGCCACTGCGTGCCGCAATCGCCGCTTCCAGGGTCAAGCAATCCCGCACCTCAGGCAGCAGCCGAGCATCCACCTCGGCCAACATCGCCGTTGAGGCTTCCCACAACTCAATCTCATGCTTCTCACAGGCTTGTACCAACGCGCCGGTAATCTCATGGGCCTCCTTGAACGGCACACCACGGGTGGCTAGCCAATCCGCCACCTCGGTCGCCAAGGTAAAACCCATCGGTGCCTGGCGCCGCAGTTCGTCCACCTGGACTTTCATGGTCGCCACCATCCCCGCCATGGCTGGAAGTACCAGCAGCAACGTGTCCACACTGTCCAACACGCTGTGTTTGTCTTCACTCAAATCGCGGTTGTACGACAGCGGCAAGGATTTGAGCGTCGACATCAACCCGGTCAGGTTGCCAATCAAACGCCCAGCTTTGCCCCTCGCCAGTTCGGCAATGTCCGGGTTCTTTTTCTGCGGCATGATCGAGCTGCCGGTAGCGTAGGCATCGTCCAACACCACCCAGCGAAACTGGCGCGACGACCACAGGCAAAACTCCTCCGACAGCCGCGAAATATTCACCCCGAGCATGCCCGCCACAAACAGGAACTCCGCCACATGGTCGCGGCTGGCCACAGCGTCGATCGAGTTTTCACACGGCCCGGTGTAGCCCATTTCCTTGGCCGAATGCTCCGGCCTCCGCGCAATCGCCGAGCCCGCCATTGCTGCGGCGCCCAATGGCGACAACGCCGTACGTGCATCCCAATCCACCAGACGCTGCACATCGCGCAGCATCGACTGGGCGTGAGCCAGTAAGTGGTGGGCGAACACGATGGGTTGCGCCTGCTGCAAATGGGTAAAGCCGGGGCAGATGCTCTCGACATGCTGCTCGGCCTGTTCCACCAACGCCTGCTGCAAACCCAACACCTCGGTGGTGATGGTTCGCGCATGGTCCCGTAGGAAAAGGCGCAAATCGTTGGCGGTTTGATCATTACGCGAACGCCCGGCGCGCAGCTTGCCGCCCAGGGCGCCCAGGCGCTCGGTCAAGACGCGTTCGATAAAGGTATGTACGTCCTCGTCATCCAGGGTTGGATGCAGGCGGCCAGCGGCGAAGTCTTCACCGATGCGGTCCAGGGCTTCGAGGGTGCGCAAGGTCTCCGATTCATCCAGCAAACCGGCGCGCTGCAACTCACGGGCATGGGCGCGTGAGCCGGCCAGGTCGTAGGGCGTCAGGCGAAAATAGCGCTCAGGGCAACGTGACAACGCGGCCAACGCAGCAGACGGACCGGTCTTGAAACGAGCGCCCCAAAGGCGGTCGGTGGACTGAGACATGGGTATTCCTCACGCTTGTTTTTAGAAGAGTCGGAGGCAGTAAAAAAAGGTTTTTAACTAAACTGAATCAGCGTCTGACGCGCCGTATTCAAGGTTGCCAAGGGCGGATGTTTATGTTCATTATCGCCGCCTGGCTATGTTCAAGGATTGGGTTGAAGCCTGTTGAATATAGTACTTGAGGTCAACGCGTATTATGGAAACTCCACTTTCCACTTCTGGAAACCTGCCACCCAAACCGGGCACAAGACCACCGCTGCAACTGAGCGGACTGGACTTCAAATTGCTGCGGGTATTCATGGCCGTGGTCGAAGCCGGCGGCTTCAGTGCTGCGCAAAACGAGCTGAACGTGGGACTGGCGGCCATCAGTAAACAGATCTCTGACCTCGAGATTCGTATCGGCATGCGCCTGTGTACACGGGGTCGAGAAGGCTTCGGGCTGACCGAAGAAGGGAAGTTAGTGTATCAAGCGTCCATCGAGTTATTTACCTCGGTGGACAGTTTCAGAGACAAGCTTAGTTCGGCGCAAAACGAGCTTATTGGTGACCTTAGTGTCGGGGTTATTGATAACACCGTGTCGGATGTTAATTCCCCGCTTATTACCGCATTGGGAAAATTACATAGCGAATCACCAAAAATAAGATTGCGCCTACAGGCTTCACAGTTGGACGAAGTTGAACGCGGCGTGGTGGAAGGCCGGTTAATCGTCGGTATCGTTCCCGTGTACCAGCGCCGTGAAGAGTTCGATTACTTCCCGCTGTACGAAGAAAAGGCCCAGGCCTACTGCGCCGTAGGACATCCGCTCTTTACTGCGAGCGACATTACGCCGGAGGTGCTGCGCCAATATGAAGTGGTCAACCATCGTTATGCGATCCATCGCGACAAGACTAACTTCGTCAATTACGACAGCCAGTCCGCCTCCGCTTCGCAAGTCGAAGCCGTCGCGATCCTGATCCTTACTGGCCGTTTCCTCGGTTTCTTGCCCGAACACTACGCCAAGCCCATGGTAAGAGAAGGGCGCCTTCGCGCACTGTGCCCGGAGCAAGTTCACTTGAGCACCGCCTTCAACCTCATCCTGCGCCATAACGCCCCGCGCAGCCCGATGGTAAAAGCCTTTGCGACGGCGTTGGGCGTAGACCTCAAAACCAGTGTCTGACCAACCTGTGGTGAGCGGGCTTGCCCCGCGCTGGGCTGCGCAGCAGTCCCAATAAAAACGCCGCATGCTGTCAGACAGCATGCGGCGTTTGGTTTTAGGGCCGCTACGCGCCCCAGCGCGGGGCAAGCCCGCTCACCACAATGGTCAGCGCAGCGCTTTCGCCCGCTTCTTCTTCGCATGAAAATGTCGAAAATGCGCATCCTGCGCCGCCGCCAACAACTCCCGGTCCCCGCGCGTATCGCCCCAGGCCCGGAGCCGATACTCCCCCAGGTCTCCGTACACCGCCTCAAGCCGCAGCACCTTGTTCTCACACCGGCAGTTATTCCCGGTGAGCTTGCCGGTCAACACCCCGTCGACTACCTCAAGCTCGGTGCCAATCAACTTGATCCCAAGTCGATTGGCAAACGGCTGCAACACTAACGCAGGCGAAGCCGAACACAATGTCACCTCCGCGCCGGAGCCCAACTCCTGCTCCACCGACAACACCCCGGCCGGGCGCATCAACCGCGCCCAATTGCGCTGGCAATACTCCTCGGCCTTCTGTTGCACCCACGTCTTCTCCACCCCTGTCATAAAGGTGCGGATCAACTGCGCTTTCAACTCATCCCGGCTGATCTGCCGAACCAAAAAGCGCAGCCCAGGCACCGCCAGCTTGACCATCCGGCCATAGAACTCGCCGGTACCAAAGGCAAACTTGAGGAAGGGCACGAAACTGTCGTGGTGGGTCAGGGTGCCGTCGAAGTCAAAGACGGAAAGTACTTTGGCGTCAGCGGGGCCGGCTTCGAGCATGTCTGGGTTCACGGGTTGGCCTCGGTCCTATCTAGTATTTTTTGAGCGTGCATCAGGTGTGACAGCAGGAGTTTACTCCCGTGCCAATCTTCCGACCTTGGCGTAAAGCCCCTCGGTGAAAGCCTCCCGGTCACTCGACCGGTGACAACGCTGATGGCAATTGGGGCACAAGGCTACAGCATTGGTGATGCGATCCGAACCCTTCTGGGCTAGGTGCTTGACGTGATGTACTTCAAGAAATGGCAAACCGTCGACCTCAAACGGCGCGTTAGAGCCGCAGCCTTCGCAGATGCCCTTGGCCTCTTTCAGTACCCAGGCGCGTACCTTTGGGTCGCGAACAAAAGCGGTGCTGACGGTCGAGACCTGCTGCGGCTGGGCAATGCCGTCCGGTCGCTGAGTGAAAGGTTGCTGCTGCAGTTTGGACGCACGGCGGATAAGCGTTTGCTCGTCTGCTGTTTGGGCGGCGTCTTCGGATTCGAATACACCCTCCGCGGCAAGTGCCTGGCGGATGCGTTGCTCCACGCCTGTGCCCACGTTCTTCGCAGGCTTATAGCCTTCGATGCGGTCCCGGCCCATACGCACAAGCACGGTGGAGATGTTTTGCATGCGGAATTCGATGGAGCCCTTTGCACGGCCTGCCACTGGGCCTTCGCGCAGGAGGCGGTTTTCGAGGGCTTTGTTGAACGGTTGGCCGCTCTTTTCCCAGGCCAGCATCTTCAAGTACGCCTCGACCGCAGCTGCCAACTCCGCGTCGCTCCAGTCCGTTTTGTCTTTCGTAATGTCCATACAACCGCCGAGGGTAGAAAACCCTCGGACGATACTGAGTAGCCATTATTGCGTCTACGAAATTTCCTACGAGTTAGAAGGATTTAGCGGTCAGCTACTTTGGTAAATTCGCTGCTTTGTAAGGAGAGTCTTTAGTGAGCTTGCATAAAAAAGCCCCGAACAAGTCAGGGCTCTTTGGTGTTGCTGTGCTAAGGAATCAATCCCAGCTCAGCGCGCCGCCAGTCTGATACTCGATCACACGGGTTTCGAAGAAGTTTTTCTCTTTCTTCAAGTCCAT